>NZ_QULX01000007.1:0-202293 GCF_003481835.1 Roseburia sp. OM02-15 | reverse complement strand
ATGATACCTTAATTATATCAGATATATGATTTTACGACCACTTTTTCAGTGGCGTCCTTGCAGAAGTGGGAGTCTCAACTCAGACTGAGATGAAATATACAAATAAGAACTTTCTTGTGTCAAATTCAAGAAGCATTCCTCTCTTAACACTCAGTTAATCAAGATTATTATGTATCATTACCTTAATTTCCTAGTTTGTTCCAGATTTATCTTCCAGCTCCGGTGTTCCACGCATCTGAATCAGTGGACCGCCTGTCTTTTCAATATATGCCTCTGTAATGGTAACAGCACCTATATTGTCATCTTTCGGAATCTCATACATGATATCCAGCATAAATTCCTCAATGATGGAACGCAGTGCACGAGCTCCCACGTTTTTCTCTTTGGCACATTTTGCAATGGCACGTAATGCACCATCGTCAAACTCCAGTTTTACTTCATCCATAGCCAGCAATTTCTGATACTGCTTAATGATCGCGTTTTTCGGCTCTTTCAGAATCTGTACCAGCATATCCTCAGACAATGCATCCAGTGAAAACAGAATCGGCAGACGTCCGATAAACTCCGGGATCATACCAAATTTACGGATATCCTCTGTGGTCACCTGACGAAGCAGATTTTCTTCTTTATCATATTTATCCTTCAGATCTGCCTGAAAACCGATGGACGCATGTTCATTCAAACGCTCTTTGATGATGTCCTCCAGTCCCGGGAACGCACCACCGCAGATAAATAAAATATTTGAGGTATCAATGGTTGTCATCGGAACCATGGCATTTTTACTGGTTGCTCCGATCGGCACTTCTACTTCCGCGCCTTCTAACAGTTTCAACATTCCCTGCTGTACGGATTCACCGCTGACATCACGCTGTGTCGCATTTTTCTTCTTGGCAAGTTTGTCAATTTCGTCGATAAACACGATGCCGCGCTCTGCTTTTTCCACGTCGTTATCTGCTGCTGTCAGTAGTTTGGACAGTACACTTTCAATATCATCGCCTATGTAACCAGCTTCTGTCAGGGAAGTTGCATCTGCGATAGCAAGCGGCACATCCAAAAGTTTTGCCAGTGTTTTTACCAGATAAGTCTTACCGCAACCGGTCGGTCCAACCATCAGCATGTTGGATTTTTCAATCTCGACACCATCTGCATTTGCTTCAGCACCTGCTGCCACACGTTTGTAATGATTGTAAACAGCTACTGACATCACTTTTTTCGCATAATCCTGACCAACTACATAATCATCCAGACTTGCTTTAATCTTGTGTGGTGCAGGAATTTTACGGATATCTAAATCCGGCTCTTCTTTCTTTTTCTCTTTCGGTTTTTTCTTCTTTACTTTCTGCTGATTGCCAAACGGCAGGTCAGACATATTTACAAACTGAATGTTCGGCATCTTTCCGCTGGAAAGCATATCTCCGATATTAATGTCACCCAGTCCCGGGATTCCCGGCATCTGTCCCATGGTATCAAAGGTCTTCTGCATACAATCCTGACAGATTGCCATATTCGGAGCCACATGGATCAGTTTGCCAGCTTTGCTTGCCGGACGTCTGCACATTGCACAGAACTCGTCAAAATCATCGGATTTTTCATGCTCCTCTGCGTGATCGTCTGTCACTACCTCACCGGTCTCTACCGGAGTCTCGGTTGTCTCGTTTTTCTCAGATACAGCCTCGTCTTTTTCGTCTGTATCTACTTCTCTGTAATCGTTATCTATCATAAAAATTTCTCCATTCGTCTGTATTTTCCTCAAAAATGCCGTTGAGACTTTTTTATCTTACCATAGATTGACGGTTATTTTCAACTGTACTTACCTCATTTAATAAAAGGTTTATGTTTCGGGTAATTGTGTGATTTATAATTTTAGTTAGTGAAGGCGCCAGGCAGGCACTCTTACCTCTGCCGCTAACAATCGCTTACAGAGGAAAGAGTGCCTGCCTGGCGCCATATACGTTTCGCTAAATTCACAAACTGAATTAAGACCTCCTGGAATTTTTTCTCAAGGAGCGATTGTTAGCGACTGAGACAAAATTCCAGGAGGTCCTATCATAACCTAAATCAGTCAAGCGGATATTCGCAATCCGCTTCGCTACTTGCTCATAACCGAATAACTGCTCCGCAGTTTATCAGAAGGAGCTTGCACTCCTCCTGATACAAGCAAGTCCCCACCCACTGCTTATTGCTTTTCGCAATTGAAGCAGGGGACTTACTTGATTCGGTTAAATTTTTAAGTCATCCCTAAACAAGAATCCCTAAGCAAGAAGTTCCTGCAAAATCGCATTCACCATAGCCGGATTTGCTTTTCCTTTCATCGCCTTCATGGTCTGTCCAACAAGAAATCCCATAGCCTTCTTTTTACCATTATGGTAATCTTCCACCGACTGCGGATTCTCCGCAATGACTTTTTCAATGGTCTCTCTCAGAGCCCCCTCGTCATTGACCACTTTCAAACCTTTTTCTTCGACATATTTCTCCGGATCAACGTCTGATTTAAACATCTCCTCGAATACTTCTTTTGCCACGGAACCATTGATAGTACCCGCATCTACCAGCTCGATCAATGCAGCCAGATGCTCCGGTGCAAAACAGATTTCCTCTGCTTCCATGCTGTTCTCTTTTAACAGACGCATGGTCTCACCCATGAGCCAGTTGGATACTTTTTTCGGCTTGCCACAGATTTTTGTAGTCTCCTCAAAAAGATCTGCCATATGCTTTGTTCCGGTGATGATCTCTGCATCGTAATCCGGAATATCGTACTCTCTGTGGTAACGCTCCAGCTTCTGCGGACGCAGTTCCGGCTGACGGCTTCGGATCTCATTAATCCACTCCTCGGAAATGACGATTGGTGCCAGATCCGGTTCCGGGAAGTAACGGTAATCCTGCGCATCCTCTTTGGAACGCATTGCATGAGAAGATTCCTTATTGTCATCCCAACGACGGGTTTCCTGCACAACTTTTCTTTCCATTTCAAGAAGCTCGATCTGACGCTCACGCTCACCCTCGATAGCATGTGCGATCGCCTTGAAGGAGTTCAGGTTTTTCATCTCGGTACGGGTTCCAAATTTCGGTGAACCGACCTCACGCACAGACAGGTTGACATCGGCACGCATGGAACCTTCGTTTAATTTACAGTCGGATGCCCCCAGATACTGAATGGTCTGGCGCAGTGTCTCCAGATAAGCGATCACCTCATCTGCGGAACGCATATCTGGCTCAGATACGATCTCAATCAGCGGCACACCGGAACGGTTGTAATCCACGATGGATACGTCCTCCCACTCGTCGTGCACCAGTTTACCAGCATCTTCCTCCATATGGATCTCATGGATGCGCACCTGTTTTTTGCCCGCCGGTGTATCAATCTCCACATAACCATTTCGGCAGATCGGCAGATATAACTGTGAGATCTGGTAGTTCTGTGGGTTATCCGGGTAAAAATAGTTTTTCCGGTCGAATTTACTGTATCGGGTAATGCTGCAGTTTGTAGCCAGACCAACTGCCATGGCATATTCTACCACCTGTTTATTCAACACCGGAAGGGAACCCGGCATACCGGTACAAACCGGGCAGGTGTGTGTGTTTGGTTTTCCTCCGAACTCTGTGGAACAGGAACAGAAGATTTTTGTTTTGGTTGCAAGCTCTACATGCACTTCCAGTCCGATGACTGTTTCATAATTCTTACTCATTATCTTCTCCTCCTTCCTACGCCAGACTCAGCGGGCTGTGCTGATATGGACGTGTCTGCTCAAAACTGTATGCTGCCTGAATAATTTTTTTCTCTTGGAAACAGTCTCCTATCAACTGTAAACCGATCGGCAGTCCCTGACTGTCCGTGCCACACGGAAGGGAAATGCCCGGAAGTCCCGCAAGGTTGACGGAAATTGTGTAAATATCGCCAAGATACATGCTGATCGGATCCTGCAGGCTCTCGCCAAGCTTTGGTGCCGTGGTCGGTGCTGCCGGTCCAAGGATCATGTCATATTTTGCAAATGCATCGTCAAAGGCTTTTTTAATTAACGCTTTAACACGCAGTGCTTTCAGATAATACGCGTCATAATATCCGGAACTTAAAACGAAAGAGCCAAGCATGATTCTTCGTTTTACCTCTGGACCAAATCCTTCGGAACGGGATTTTTTATACATGTTGTGAAGGCCTTCGTATTCTTTGGTACGATAACCGTATTTTACGCCATCAAAACGTGCCAGGTTAGAGCTTGCTTCTGCGCAGGCGATAACGTAATACGCCGGAATCGCATATTTTACAAGTCCAAGGTCAAATTCTTCTACAATGGCACCTTTTTCTTCCAGTACTTTTGCTGCTGCCAGTACTGCATCCTTTACTTCCGGATTTAAACCTTCCCCAAAATAATCTTTCGGGATACCGATACGCATGCCTTTGACATCGTCCACCAGTGCAGAAGTAAAATCGGTATCATCTCTTTTTACGGAAGTAGAATCCTTTTTATCATAGGAAGTGATTGCTTCCAGAATCGTTGCGCAATCGGTCACATCTTTTGCCACCGGTCCGATCTGATCCAGAGAAGAACCATAGGCGATCAGTCCATAACGGGAAACTGTTCCGTATGTCGGTTTGATACCGGTTACGCCGCAGAAAGAACTCGGCTGACGGATGGAACCGCCGGTGTCAGAACCAAGAGCAAAGGAACACTCCTCGGCTGCCACTGCTGCGCAGGAACCGCCGGAAGATCCTCCCGGAACATGCTCTGTATTCCATGGATTTTTTGTCTCGCCGTAAGCGGAAGTCTCTGTGGTACTTCCCATGGCAAACTCATCCATATTTGTTTTTCCGATAATGACCGCTCCGGCTTCCTCCAGTTTTTTCACTGCTTCTGCCGTATAGGTCGGTATAAAGTTATATAAAATTTTTGAGGAACAGGTGGTCAAAAGGCCTTCCGTACACATATTGTCCTTGATAGCTACCGGGACACCCACCAGCGGGCCGGTCAGCTCTCCTGCATCGATTTTTGCCTGTACTTCCTTCGCACGGGCAAGGGCGCCTTCCTCATCTACGGTCACAAAACTGTGTACCTGTTCTTCTTTTGCGTGTACCGCATTCAGAGCTTCCCGAACGGCAGCTTCCACGGTCACTTCTTTTGCTTTTATCTTTTTTCCCAGCTCTACAGCTGTCAAACTCATCAAACTCATTTCCATGTCCTCCGTTCTTATTCGCCGATTGTCTTCGGTACTTTGAATCCGCCATCTTTCTGCTCCGGAGCATTCTTCAGTGTCGCTTCACTGCCGTCTCCGTTTGTCACAACATCCTCGCGGAATACATTTTCAATCGGAAATACATGGGACATTGGCTCAATGCCTGTGGTGTCAAGCTCGTTTAAGAGATCAATGTAATCCAACATATCTTCCATGTCTTTTTTTGCTGCTTCTGCCTCTTCCGGACTCAACTCCAGTTTTGCCAGAATGCCGACATATTCCATGGTGTCATCGGAAATGACATTTTTCATGGTTCCGTCCTCTGCCATCACTTTTGTGACAGATGCACCACTGGTCTGCTCCTCTTCTTCCGGTTCTTCGTCCAGTGCTACATGGCTGATTTTTGCATAAACAGCGGAATCCACGATGCCCTGATTATTCTTTGCGGACTGACGCAGGGTTCCTTCGTAATCCATGCCGGCTTTTTTCATCACTTCACCGGAATTTGGATTTGCCACATCATGCTGTGCCCAGACACGTCCGGCTCCGACTTCTGCCATCAGAAAACGGATGACTGCCTCCACTGCCTCCGTGGTGTAGCCCTGATGCCACCAGGATTTTCCGATGCAGTAACCAATTTCTGCACTCTGTACATCTTCATTCAGCGATACCACGTTGATGCTTCCGATTGGCTGCTCGATGTCATTTACCTCGATGGCCCACTGATAAAAATCATTTTTGCTGTAATCTTCTTCCCACTGCTGCAGAATCTCTGTGGTCTCTTCCACACTTTTGTGTGGCTGCCAGGTCAGATATTTTGTCACTTCCGGGTCGCTCGCCCAGTTGTAATACATATTTTCTGCATCTTCTATCGTAAAACGCCGTAAAGTCAGGCGTTCTGTTGCTATTGTCTGTGTTCCTGTATGTCTCACGTTTTTTCTCCTCCTATGGCTCTAATCTGCTCAGGTCTCTCGGGAACATGGTTGCTTCCCGGACGTTATCTTCTCCGATCAGCTGCATGGTCAGACGCTCCATACCGATACCAAGTCCACCATGTGGCGGCATACCGTATTTGAACGCGGACAGGTAATGCTCCATGCCCTCTGTCTCCATGCCACGCTGGGCGATCTTTTCCATTAATTTATCATACTGATGAATACGCTGTCCACCGGTTGTAATCTCCAGACCTTTGTAAAGCAGGTCAAAACTTAAGGTGTAGGTCGAATCTGCCGGATCATCCATCGCATAAAACGGACGTTTCTTGGACGGATAATGTGTGACAAATACAAAATCACTGCCGAATTCTTCTTTTGCATACTGACCGATCAGATGCTCCTCCTCCGGCTCCAGATCGTATGGATTACGGAACTGTCTGTCATATTTTTCAGCCACGCACTGTTTTGCCTCATCGAAACGGATCGCCGGAATCTGGCTTACATCCGGAAGCTCGATCTGCAAAATATCTAACTCTTTCGCATAGTCTTTTTTCAGCAGTTCCATGGTATACTGCAAAAATCCGGTCTCCATCGCCATGATATCTTCGAATCCGTCAATGTAACCCATCTCAAAATCCAGACTGTTATATTCGTTCAAATGGCGTTTTGTGTTATGTTTTTCCGCACGAAAAACCGGTGCTGTCTCAAAGACTCTGTCAAACACGCCCACCATCATCTGTTTGTAAAACTGTGGACTCTGCTGTAAGATCGCAGGTCTGTGGAAATACTCCAGCTTAAACAGGTTGGCTCCGCCCTCGGCACTTTTTGCGCCAAGCTTTGGTGTGTGGATCTCTGTAAATCCCTGACTATAGAGGAAATCACGGAAGCCTCTTACGATGCCTTCCTGAATCCGAAAGGTAGCACGCTCTCTGATATTTCTCAGAGCTACGGCGCGGTGATTTAATTTGGCTTCCAGGGAAGTATTCATCTTCCATTTCGCAATTGGAAGCGGCAGGCTTTCTGTCGGCTCGGAAAGGATTTTGACCTCTTTCATGCGGATCTCGAATCCTCCCGGCGCGCGATCTTCCTTATTTAATACACCGCTCACCTCGATAGCTGCACCTTCTTTGAGTTCCTTCAGGTCAATGGCAGTCACGCCTTCTTCATATACGCACTGCAGCAGACCTTCTCTTTTTCTAAGGACTACAAAGGCGACTTCGCCCATGTCACGCACCGTATGAACGGCTCCGTTGACGCTGATCGTCTGCCCATACAGGTCAGACGCCAGGATTTCGCTGATTTCCATGGTCTCTTTTGGCATTACACCGGTCATCATTTTCATTGTTTCGTACACTCCTTTTGCATAAAATGTTGTAAGGTGCGGGACGGAACAAACTCCCAAAAAAGCAAAAATCGCCCTAAGGATACGTCTTTGTATCCCAGGACGAAATAATGTTCTTTTATATTATTCCGCGGTACCACCCGCATTGAGAAAAACAATACTACAAAACACTCATGATCTGTGTCTTTCCCCACTCAGGCACGTAACGTGTGCGATCCGTACAGACCTACTGAATTTCTCGTTCAATCTGTCTGCTCCAGAGTGTTCCCTTCATCTCCTCCGCCAAACAGCGTTCTCAGTCGGTGACGCCGTATTCCTGTCGGTTTCTGAAGACAAGAGTCTCCTTCTACGCATTTGCTCATGATTTTGTATCTTAGCACAACATTTTTCGGTTTGCAAGCCTTAATCATACAATAATGGTATCTTTTTCTGTAAATTTCATGTGAAAAGCATTATCTTTTTTCATAAATACAACCCAAATTTTATTTTTCATTCCATTCATTATCTGACATCTTAAGAAATTATTTACTTTTTCTTCCAAAAGTTTCCTTATTATATAATTTATAATACCCAAAAAATAAGATAAAAATCTGTTTACTGCTTATTTAGTAACTCATAAAGCACGTTCCAATACAAATAGGAACGTTCCTTAAAATAAATAGCATAAACAGACAATTCTGCTGTATTATTCTACAAAAGAAAATGACTATATGAATTTTTTTTGTTCATATCGTGCATTTTATACTTTTTTAATTGACTTTTTGTAAAATTGGGACTAATATCTGTACGGTTATGTAAAATTCTTTTAACTTAATAGTAAAGTTTATATCTTTCGTAGTACGTTTTGAGAGAAGGAGTTTATATGAAATCATTTAGAAAAGAAAGAAAAGAAAAACCGATCATCATCGGTAACAACAACACCAAAAGACGACATGGATTTTTCAGTTTTCTGAAAAGTTTCAATTTTCCGGATCTGTCTGACAGTCCAAAAGTAAAATTTATGAACAAATTTTCTTTACTGTTCCACGGACTGCTGGCATGCATCCTGGTTTTTGCGATTGAATGGGTATCCAGACATTCCTTTACCTCAGCAGTAAGCTTCTGCATCAGCTCCCCGCTGACATTCCTTTACAATGCGCTACTGATTTTTGCAACGCTGCTGATCGTGTACCTGTTCAAACATCGTGCACTGGTCCGTATCGTGATATCCGTATTCTGGATGCTGCTCGGTGTCATCAACGGCTGCGTACTTGCATCCCGTGTCACACCGTTTAACTTTGCAGACCTGAAACTGATCGGAGACCTGCTCTCCATGAAAAACAGCAAATATCTGTCCGCCGGACAGGAGATCGCAGTTATCGCTCTGCTGATCGCACTTGCAGCGTTCCTGATCGTTTTTGCATTCAAGGGACCGAAATTCAAAGAAAGAGTTCACCTGTTCCGTAACCTTGGTTTACTGGTGCTCTGTGTAGCAACGATTCCTTTTATCACAAAAGCTGCTATCCATTCCGATATTCTTTCCGGATACTTCGGAAATCTGGCTCAGGGATATAAGGACTACGGTTTTGTATACAGTTTCTCCGCCAGCGTGGTAGACACTGGTATGAGTAAACCGGCTAACTATAATGAAGAGACCATCGACACGATCAATGACAATGTAAAAACTGCTCAGACAACGGTCGATTCTTCCGATATGCCAAATATCATTTTCGTACAGCTTGAGACATTCATTGATCCGTACGAATTAAACTTTTTAAGTTACTCTGAAGACCCGATCCCGAATTTTCATAAATTAATGCAGAACTACACTTCCGGATATCTTACCGTTCCGGTTGTCGGTGCAGGAACTGCAAACACAGAGTTCGAGGTTCTGACAGGAATGGGCATTCGTTTCTTCGGTCTGGGTGAATACCCATACAAAACGGTTTTAAAAGATACTTCCTGTGAAAGTGCTGCTGACGTCCTTGGTGATCTCGGATACGCAACACACGCACTTCACAACAACGGTGGTAACTTCTACGGACGTGCAACCGTTTTCTCCCAGATGGGATTTGATACCTTCACCAGCAAAGAGCTGATGAACATTACAGAATATAACGAAATTGCTTCCTGGCCGACAGATAACATTCTGATCGACGAGACAACAAAGACTCTGGATTCTACTCCTAACCAGTCCGATTTCCTGTACACCATTACCGTACAGAGCCACGGAAGCTACCCGGATTACAAAGTATTTGAAAATCCGGAAATTCAGGTAACCGGTGGTGATACCGAAGCTGAGCATTATCAGTGGGAGTACTACATCAACGAACTTCACGAAGTTGACAAATTTATTGAAAACCTGATCGATACTTTATCCAAACGTGATGAGAAAACAATCGTTGTTATGTACGGCGATCACCTTCCAACTCTTGGTCTGGAAGATTCCGATATGAATACCGGAAACCTGTATGACACTACATACGTGACATGGAACAACTTTGGTCTGGAAAAACAGGATAAAGACGTGGCAGCTTACCAGTTGATGTCTTATATCACAGATCAGCTTGGTATTCACGAAGGAACCATGTTCCGTTATCATCAGTCTGAGATGAATGCAGGCGTATCTACTGACGATGCTTCTTACCTCACAAACTGGAAATTACTGCAGTATGATCTGCTTTACGGAGACCGCTACTCCTACCATGGTGTAGATAAATATCCGGCATCTGACCTTGTAATGGGTGTTCAGGACGTTGTGATCGATCACACTTCCATGAATACGGATGAGACAAAATTGACACTGTTTGGTAAAAACTTCACTCCTTGGAGTAAGGTTTATATCGATGGTGAAAAAGTCTCTACGGAATATATTTCCGGAAACTGTCTGGAGATTTCCATGGCAGACTTAAAAGCCGGCTCACAGATCGTTGTAAATCAGGTTGGATCAAGCAATACGATCTTCCGCAGTTCCAATACGATCACATTTAATGCACCGGCTGATTTCAATGAGCATGATGCAGATAATGTGGAAGTTCCGGATACTTCCGGAGATGATCTGGGTGTGCCGGTAGTCATTCCGCCAGATGAGCAGACCACAGATGATGGGGCTGCGACAACTACGACTGCCGCTCAGTAGGAAAAAATTATTTTGTGAATTAAATTTACGATATTGAATAAGAGAGAAGAAAATTTCCCTTTGCAGCTGACAATCGCTTGCCAAGGGAAGTTTTTCTTCTCCCTTTATTTACAACGTACACTCGGAAACTTTCAAAGCCGAGTCATTCTGGCTATTTTTTACAATACAAAATATTGTAGTATAAAATTAGTAATTGGCAAAACGTATATGGCGCCAGACAGGCAATCTTTCCTCGGCATGCGATTATCAGCTGCAGAGGTAAGATTGATGTCTGGCGCCTTCACTACCTAAAATTCAAACCTTATCATTATCCGAACCAACTACACTCCAGAAGTATCAAATTCCGGTATAAAACTTTCTTCCGCTGTCTCCCCCTCCTGAATAAATCCATTTTCCACACCGCTTTCAATTGCATAATCCACGACTTCGTCGTATTCTCGCAATGTAATCTTTCTTCCAAGTTCCGGATACTGTACTTCAATTCCGGACATCGGCGTATACTGGTTCATAATACTGATATAAATCTGATTTCCATATGTCTCATATAGATAACGAATCACATTTTTAGATTCTTCTACATACCCCGGAAGCACCAGATGCCGAACTACCACGCCCTGCAACATCCGTTCCAGTTCACCGTCTCCATAATCCACGTCTGTGAGCAGCTCATCCGTAACCCTCCCGGAATTTTCCCCGGATACAATTTCAAACTGAGCACTTCCCACCTGCCGCACCATCTCCTGCAACGCCAGTTTTGCTACCTGCGGATAATCTGCCGCATGGGAATAAGCATCAGCAAGCTCCGCACTCAGGTATTTAAAATCCGGCAGATAAATATCCACCAGGCCTTCAAACATCCGCAACGTTTCTACCTTTTCATATCCGGAAGTATTGTACACGATTGGAAGTTTTAATCCCTGTCCTTTTGCCAACTCCAGCGCCCGGACTACCTGCGGCGCAAAATGCCCCGCCGTCACCAGATTAATATTCCATGCTTTCTGATCCTGAAGTTCTAAAAATATCTCTGCCAGCCGCTCCGTGGCGATTGTTTTTCCCAATCTTCCTGCTGCAATGGAATGATTCTGGCAAAATACGCAGCCTAAGGGACAGCCTGAAAAAAACACGGCTCCGGAACCTGCATCGCCGGATATGCAGGGTTCCTCCCACATATGCAATGCAGCCCGTGCCGCGCGTATCTGATCGGTCTGTCCACAGTAACCTGTTTTCCCCTGTGTCCGATCCACATGACAGTTTCTCGGACACAGACAGCAATCAGTAAATTTATTCATATTCAACTTCTCCAAATTTGGACTCTATTTCTTTGTCTTCCTCATCCAGATGCTCTGCCGGAAGATGATGTTCGATAATCTCCAGGAAACGCCCGATCTCCTGCCATGCATGTTTGGATTCCGGAATCATCAGCATTGCCATCTGGAAAATATGAAACATTCCCTCATACACACTGAGACGCACTTTGCAGCCGGCACGTTTCGCCTTTTCTGCCACAAGTTCGGAATCACTCAGCAGCATTTCATAACTTCCCACCTGGATCAACATCGGCGGAAATCCACTGAAATTACCATACAGAGGAGAAATATACGGATTGGTCGGATCTTCATCCTGAATATAGTCCCTGCTGTAAATCAGACTGTCTCTGGTATTTCCAAACAATGGATCCCGCTCATAATTAAAATCATAAGACGCTCCGGACTGCGTCATATCCGTCCAAGGAGACATACAGATAAGTCCCGCCGGAAGCTTCCGGTTCTGATTCTTCAGATACATACAAAGTGCCAACGCCAGTCCACCACCGGCAGAATCTCCTGCGACTACAATCTCATGCTCCTGCCAGCCCTGCTGCAGCAGCCAGTTATAACCGGTGATGGCATCCTCCAGAGCCGCCGGGTACGGATGCTCTGGTGCCACACGGTAATCCACTGTCAAGACGCTCATGCCCCGGCCAAGTTCACTGTAAAGTCCCGCAAAACTGCGGTACGCATTGCGCATTCCCCCGATATATCCGCCTCCGTGCAGCTGAAGCAGCACCAGGCGCTCATTTTTGATATCACACTCCAATAATTCCAGACGGCAGTTTTTCTCTTCAATCACGCGCAGATTGTAAAATTCCGGCACTCTCCACTCGGGTTCTGTCATCTTTTTGCGCAGTTCGCCGCTTTTTAACTTTCTTCCGATCAGGTTGTCGGATGCGACCCTTGCGATCAATTCACGCATTACTTTTCCGCGAATACTGTTGTCGGTCTGTAACATTCACTTCTCTCCTATATTAATCCTATTTTTGCTCTCTTATTCAAGAATGCCTCGGTATTCTTGCTGCAAGGTGCGCGTCATGCAATTGCTTGACATCCTTCAACTGCGCACCTCTGCAATCCTGCCGGAGGCTATATCAGATGTGGGATTGGCTCCCATCTGATATACTATACATGGAAACGACGGTACAGCTCATCCATTGCCCGACGGCCTCCAATGATCACACTGCCGGCAAATACAAAGATCGCCACACACAATGCGATCAGACACATAATACTATCACTGGAAATTCCAAAATGATGCAAAATATATGGAATGATGCAGAGCACGATGAGCAACAGCTGCATCGGAATATAACTCTGCCAATTTCTGCTATTTACGATCATCAGAACAATTACCGTCGCATCGATCAGAACAAAAGCCGCCGGCAACACATAGTTTACCGACCATCCGGAAAATCCCGTCAAAAAATCAATCAGTACGACGACAGCAACACCTAACAGCGTCTGCATTAGTATCTTAAACTGATATCCATTGTGCTTTTGAATGGAAAATTTCAATGTAATATACGCATACACCATGCAGGCTCCGGTCATGATAGACCAGCCGATCCGGTCTCCCACATGAAAATCAATGATCACCAGGATTGCTTCTGCAATAATTGCTGCCAGCGTATAGATGCTCATTGCCAGCTGAATTTTCTTTATTTCCTTGTCCGGACGAAACGGATACGTCGGTTTGAACTCCTCTTCCTCCGCATCATCCCGTTCTGTAATACATTTGCAAAGTGGACATACGTTGGTCGGATCGATAAATTCCACTCCGCAGTTCCAACATTTATTCATAATACACACCATTACTTTCTATTGTTACCGGAATATCATTTGCCACCAGATAACGGTAAAATGCTTTCTGCAGCTTCGTATCCTTCATCACGGATGAGATCGTGGATGTCAGCGTGCCCTTATAAGAACACAGACACATCTTCAGGTTCTGTCCTTTGGAACGCGACAGGATGACACTGAAATGATCCACGTAATCCTCATATTCCGGTGCCACCTGAATGTTGCCCAGATTTGTGATGGTCGCGGTATTCGCACTTGCCGCCATGTTGTAAATGTATTTCATACCAAGTTTTTTGAATACCAGCGGAATCGTTCGAAGGATCATCGTCTTCTCTCCGGTTACATTATAAGAAAAGATCTCTTCCAGATGTTCTTTTGTGATCTGTTCCCGCAGCGATTCTTTCACTTCTCCGATCACATCCTCAAAAGGCTGATTTTCAGTCTTCGGATGAAAGGTTGCCGTAACCATAACAAAAAAGTTCTTCGTCGTTACGGAATTAAAATACGGCCGCAGGTTGACCGGTACACTGGTAGTGATTGGCCGTTTGGACGGCATGCCCTTTAAATATTCCTGATAGATTGCCCAGATAAACACTGCTACCAGAAATTCGTTGATGGTGGCATCGTATTTTTTTGCCGCGCGTTTTACCGCATCCACCGGCATATGGCCATGAATGATACCCATTTTTCCTTCCGGGAACATACTGCCCTTTAATATATAGGCTTTTTCTGATTTATATGATTTTTCAAAACGGCTCTTTCTGTAATTCTGCAAAAAGCTGTCTTCTGTATTCAGTGAAGTGTCCTTGTGGAGTCGGTTTCCATACTGTTCTCCAAGCTCCGGATGGGACAGACGCAGATACTGATACGTCAGCTCCTTTAAGAAATTTAATGCACCATTGCCATCTGTCAGGGAATGAAATACCTCCAAATTAATCCGGCAGCCGTAATAAGTTACCCGGAACAGATAGCTGCGGTTGCGATGCTCATCGATATAACGGCATGGATACGTGTGTTCTTCATGTACCGTCGGCGATTTTTTACCGTTTTCCTCAAAGTAATACCAGAACATACCTTGTCGCAGTCTGCAGTTAAATACGGAAAACTTCGGTAGCACCATATCCAGTGCCTGTTGCAGCAAATCCTGCTGAATTTCTTCTTTTAAAATAATTGCCACTCGGTAGACATTCGTCATGCCTTCACCGGCAATGACCGGAAATAAATGTGCGGTATTGTCCAGTTTTCCCCACTTGATCTCCCGGTCCTTGTTTCCTTTTTGTTCCCTGTAAACAGATCTGGCTTCCCGTTTCTGTTGCTTTTCTTCTGCTTTCTGCAACTTTTTCTGAGCCTTCTGTTGTTTCTTTTCTTCTTTACTCATAAATTTCCTGATTTTCCTAAATATTCCTGATTATTCTGATTGTTTCGATATTTTCCAATATTAATTTTGTTTTCCGCCACCTGTAACAGCGGCAGTTATCTCTCATCAGATATAGCGCGCGATTCCGACCCGAATCCTTCCTTTTTTCGTCTCCTGTAAAAATCCGCGAAATACGAATTTGCCAAATCCACGCACCGAAACAATATCCTGCGCTTTCAGTATACCACTATTGCGGTCATATTGTCTTCCATTTACAAATATTTTTCCTGCCCGGAATAATTCCGCACTTTGCGTCCGGGACAGCCTGTATGCTTTTGAAACGACAGCATCACATCGATTGGAACTGACGACAAACTCTTCTTCCGCAAACTGCGGTGCCGCCTGCGCCGGACATTCTTTCGTCACTTCCGTCGTCATGGTCGTGTGCCGCACCTGTGTGATGTTTTTTTCCAGATAGTCGGCCATCGCATCCTCGCAGAAAACATAACCAACAGCACCCCTGACAATAATATCGCCCAGAACATCCCGCTCTATTCCAAGATTCATCAATGCGCCCAAAAAATCCCGATGGGTCAGCTCTTCCGCAAATTTCGGTGCCGAAGGTCGGATCACAACACAACTGATGGGAAATGCCTCCTCATATCCCAGCGTTTCTTCTGAGCCAAAGCGCAGCATCTGCCGCTCACAACCTTCTGTTCCTCCAAACAATTTCCATGGCACAAAGTCAAGTTCCCGCTCCATGGCATACACATCCGACACTTCTGCCACATTTAAAAATCCGGAAAACGTATAAATATTTTGCTGATAACAACGGTTTGCCAGATCCAGCACCCGCCGCTTTAATTCTTCCTTTTCTTTCATGGAACACAGTATACCATACACCGGTCTTTCTGCACAATACAAAAACCTCCACAGAAATCACAGTCTCTCGTGATCCATATGGAGGTTTTTCTTACCTGTATCTATATATATTATGTTTTATATCGCTTTCTTTTTATGGGATAACAGCTTCATACTGTAGGTTACAATATTCTGAATCTCTGCCTCATAATCATCTTCGGTGATACCAAGCAGATCAACCGTTGTTTCTTCCGGCAGATACTTGTTCAGATAATGGATATCCGTGTATTTCACCATATCAAATCCACTCTCGTACCCGTTTCTTCTCTGCACTTTTTTCAACCGTTTTCCACCGGCTGTATACATGAATTTCGGAATCAGACGCATCTTACGATCAGATAGATTCAATGCATCTCTCATAATTTCTGTAATATGACTCCAGGATTCATTATATTTGCCCACCGGATAGCAGCCGCCTTCCAGCTCACCTTCCAGCGCACCGACAATCGCTTCTCCGGCCTGACGTCTGGTCAGCAGACTGATGCCGCCACCGGAATACACGATTTCTTTCTTCATATTGGAAAAGCTGTCTACCATATAAAACCAGGAGGGTTTTCGTCCTTCCTGCACACCGACGATTGGAGAAAATTCCAGAACGATAACGGAAAATCCAGGCTCATTTTCTGCCAGACAGACACGTTCCTGCTCTGCCAGACTTCGCACATACGGATGCCATTTTGCCAGCTTCAGTTCCGGCATCGTTCTCTCAAAATAAGTATAATAAGAGCCGCAGATCACCGTTTTTTTCACATCTGCCGCTTTTGCCGCCCACAGAATGCGTTTTACCATCTCTACATTATGCATCTCATACAGATCATAGATTGGCGCTTTGCCATCTACTCTCTCGTCAATTCCCGCCGCATAAACCAGCGAATCACATCCAACAAGTATCGCTGCCAGTGCATCCTCTGATAACCCGCTGATATCATTCTGGATCAATTCCAGTCCTTCCGGCTGTTCATAGTCTACCGGCAGTTCCGGAAGGGCCAGCGCTTTTACGCGATGTCCCTGTTCCAGCAGCATTCTTACTGCCTGATCTCCGATAAATCCGGTTCCCCCAATCACCAGTATGTTCATATATTTCTCCTTTTACGCTCTGACGTACATTTTTTTCAGGATCTCAACCAGTTCTTCCTTGGAAGGCTGAACCGGATTACAGATATAACCCATTTCCTGCATTGCAAGATCTGCCAGACGGTCTAAATCTTCCTCTTTGACACCATATTCGGACATCATCGGAATATGGATCTCTTTCATCAGTTCTTTGATCGCTGTGATCACATCTTCCGGCTGAAGGTCCTCTTTTGTAAGTCCCATTGCTCTGCCGACATTTATAATGCGTTCTCCCTCAGACGGAATCTCATACTCCAGTACATACGGAAGACCAAAAGCGTTTGCCACACCATGTGGTACATGCCATACAGCGCCCAGCGGATGTGCGATACCATGTACCAGACCAAGCAGGGCATTTGCAAATGAGCATCCTGCCAGCATGCTTCCCATCATAACAGCGCTTCTTGCTTCTATATTGGTCGGGTCATCTACTACACAGGTTTTAAGGTTATTGTATATCAAAGACACTGCTTTGAGGGAAAGCATATCGGACAGATCATTTGGTGTCTTGCATGCATAAGATTCAATGGCATGGGTCAGTGCATCCATTCCGGTAGCTGCTGTGATACCAGCCGGCAGACCTACAGTCAGCTCCGGATCTACGATTGCCTGTGTTGCTACCACACTTTTTCCGATCAGATTGACTTTCTGCTGTGTGGAAGTATCAGAAATAACGGCAAAATCCGTTAATTCGGATCCTGTTCCTGCTGTTGTCGGAATCGTAACTAATGTTCCGGTCAGATTTGGGATCGCATCCCACTGGTTTTTGTAATCCTGAATCGTTCCGTCATTGTATAACAGTACATTTACGGCTTTTCCAAAATCCATACAGCTTCCGCCTCCGACTGCGACGATGGCATCCGGACGGTCGTTTTTGTATTTTGCAGCACATGCTGCTACTGTGGTATCTTTTGGATCCGGCTCGATCTGATCAAAGATCTCTGTACGGCTGCACACTTCTTTTGCAACAGAAATGACTTTATCCGCAATACCTGCTTTTACAATTCCCTGATCTGTTACAACCAGTACATACTCTGCTTTTATATTTCTTAAAACATCTGCAAGCTGTTTTAAACTGCCCGCTCCCCAGAAAACTTCCGGTAATAATTTAAATCCCATGATCATTCTCCCTTCAATGCTTTTACTGTCTGCTCACATGCACGTCCGAACAGCATCAGGTCCGTACAGCAGATAATATAGCGAAATCCCATCTTAGCATATTCTTTTGCCTGTTCCGGTGACATGGCAAAAATGCCAGCATATTTATGATGTTTTTTCGTTTCTTCCAATACAATGTCAATAACTTCTTTTACACGCGGATCCTGTGTCTGTCCGACAATTCCCATGGATTCTGTCAGATCCATTGGTCCGATAAAGATCACATCGACTCCATCTACGGCTGCGATCTCGCCTACGTTTGGCACACCCGCTACATTTTCGCACTGTACGGCAATCAGCATATTTTCGTTATTATGTACAACATAATCCCCTTTGCAGAAACCATAGTCCGCGTTGCGTGGCATGGTAAATCCACGCATGCCTTCCGGATAATATTTGGCAGCCCGTACAATGGATTCCGCCTCTTCCTTTGTGTTCACCTGCGGTACAAGAAGTCCCTGTGCTCCCGCATCGCAATGTCTTAAAACGGTAGAATCCAATTTATTCGGAATACGTGTAAACATGCTCGCTCCGCGGCACTCTCCCGCCATATTTAAGATACGGTTTGTCTCCGGGCCAGAAGAAGAATGTTCACTGTCCACTACGATAAAATCAAACCCGGTAATTCCCATAATCTCGATTAATTCCGGGGAGATCGCATTTGCGAAAATTCCATACAGGGTTTCACCCGCATATAATCTCTTTTTTGCAATATTCTCTCTCATGTTACTCTCTGCACTTTCTGAATTTATTTTCTCACTTAATCTTCTTTCTGTTCAAAGCCTTCCAGCTCATATCCCATCACGCCACCGGCGCTGAATCTCTTCGGATTGATTTCTCTGACGATGACGCGCACCTGATCCGGTTTCACATCCAGCTCTTTCATCAGCACTTCTGCGATGGATTTTGTCAGATTATCTCCATGTTTCGGGTCTTTTCCTTTCGGATACTGAATCGTTGCAAGTACAGGCATTTACTTTTCCTCCTTTTTCTCTTCCGGCAGCTTCTGGAATACTTTCGGCCGTCCGCCGATGGCAAAATGATTTCCTTCACTGGATAAAATATAGATGCGTACTTCTTCCTTTTTACAGCCAAGATTTTCACTTAAGATCTCTGTTACCTTTGTTGCAAATTTCTGTTTCGCTTCCGTACTTCTGCCCGGTCCGATGGTAAACACAACAGACGGATTGATCTTATCCACCACTGCTTCCCCATTTTCAAAATTCATCTCCGGCTCCGCCTCGAAAACACTGACTCTCAACATCCGTTTTTTTGTATTTTCCAGAATATCCTCTGCAGCCTGCGGAATCTGTAACAGACAGTTTTCAATCGCCTGATCACTGCAGCCTTTTCGCATGGTAATATCTATTGTCGGCATGCTCACACGCTCCTTTCCAATCTCTAAAATCAGCAAAGGATGACGGTTTCCCGCCATCCTTCCCTTTTTAATAATCTGTATTTGTTTTATCAAACATGACTTTTCCGTTTACAATAGTAGCAACCGGAAGTACCTGTTTATTACCTTTGGTTTTTACACCAAACGCATCGACAAATTCTACTTCGCCCTCTTTCAGATCCAGTACACTGATATTGGCACGATTTCCGACTTTCAGACCTACGGTCACGTTGTTCATAACAGCCGCCGGTGCGTCAGTTACACAGTACAACACATCTTTGAAATCCATACCGAGTGCCATACATTCTGCCATATGTACATTTAATCTGGAAGTATGCGGATCGTTACTTAAAGAAGACAGATCCGAAGTAATCATCTGTGGATAAAAACCCTGCTCAAAGGCCGGTTTTGCCATCTCGACACTCCAGTTTCTGGAACCTCTTCCGGTATCAAAAATAACGCCGCGTTTTCTTGCTTCCCATACTTCCGGTAATACCTGTCCGTTCTCGTCCAGAATGTTTCCTTTGTTGTAAGTATGTGTGACTACATCACCCGGTTTGAAGTAGGAAAGCCACTCGCTTGCCGGAATCGGCGGATTTGCGATATGTGCAAACATTCTGCAGCCAATCTCGTCACATGCTTCTCTTGTTTTCTTAAATACTCTGTGGATCAGTTCCGGTGTCGGTGTCTCATTTTTACCAACCAGAATCTTGATACCTACCAAAATGTCTTTGTTGATCTCGAAACATTCTTTCAGACGTTCAATATTGACTTCGGCATCTACATCTGCCCAGAGTTCTGCCGCACAGCCGATCTCCGCATTGACGGTCAACATCAATGCTGCCTGGATCGTTGCCGGAAAATCATTGATACATTTCTTTCTGTTGCGGTTGAACCCTGGCCATGATACGCTTCCAAGATCAATACAGGAAGTGATGCCGCGCTCAAACATACGCTCCGGTGGAAAATTAAACCATGCTCCGTCTACTACATGTGCATGTCCGTCGATCAGACCCGGTACTACATAATATCCGGTTGCATCAATGACGCGGTGTGCGCAGATCTTGCCCGGAATATGGTCCGGATCAATAATCGTCGCAATATTCGGTTCCAAGATACCGATATGTCCGATCATATCAACGCCCCGTTCCGGATCATAAATATGTCCGTTTTTAATCAATGTGTCATAACAATCAACTCGAAATCCCATTTTTTGTCGCCTACTTTCTTATCAGCCTGTAATACTTAAAATAATATTTGCAGCTCCAAGTCCAAGGTATGCACCGAGTACCTGTCCCAATACTGCCAGAATACATCCCGGAAGTACCATATCTTTCCATCCGTAGTTGTCACACAGAGGTCCGATGGTAACCGGTCCGCCGATCAGTGCCATATGGGAGATGAGACCATATTCCCAAGGCATACGGATCAGTTTCAGTACAAGGAATACTAACAGGAAGGATACTGCGTAAATAAAGATAACACCTACCGTTACTTTCCATGTGGAGTTTGCGATACTTGCCAGTGTTGCATTTGCTCCCAGTGAGAAAATATACATACCAAACATGAAGGAAGCAAGATCTTCACTGATTTTAAATTTACCAATTTTTGTAAAGTTTGCAATTACAACTGCGATACCTGCGTAGAATACGATGGAATAGAATCCGGTCAGCTCGCCAAGGAAGTTACCAAGTGCTGCAACTGCCATACCTGCGCCCATAACGACTGCAACGTCGATGATGCCGACTTTCTTTTCTTTGCTTGCCATCTCTTCTGCATATGCAAGACGCTCTTCTTCTGATAATGCCATATCTGTCACTTCATCTCTGTAAGATTTGAAGTTTTTCTTAAAGAATTTACTTTTACCAATATCGAATGCGATCAGACTGTAAACCATCCAGATGATCATACCGGTTGCAGAAAATACAACCAGATCGCCGTCCTGTAATCCAAGCGCCGCAGCTACACCGGATAATGTAGAGAAGTTACCTATCATATTTGCTGTAACAGCGCCCCAGAGTTTCCATCCACCTTCATACTGGAAGATAATACCTGCCAGAACACAGATTGCAAATACGATTACCAGTGAAATACCAAACACTGCGATTAATTTCTTACCGATTTTCCATAATTTTTTCAAATTTGCCTGGAATAACATCAAAACGATTGCCAGCGGTATAAAATAATTTGACAATATGCTGTACTGCTCACAGAACTGCGGTACCACTTTGATATTAACCAGTACAAAACCACCAATAATACATAAATTAATATAACCCAGTTTACGTCCAAGTTTCGTTTTGTTACTTAACCAGATAGACAAACCTGTCCATCCCAAGATAATGCCCCACATGAGCCATGGATAATTTGCTAACATTTTGTTCTCCTTTTCCGGGTCGTAAAATCAACTTTTTCTCATTTGTCATTCACTCTTTACGGTTTCACAACGGGTTCAAACGCCAAATACTTCTCCTTCCTTTCCCTGATTTTGTCTTTCCCCTCGAATGCTCTTCGATGTGCTGATGCGATATCAGCCTGATGATCGACCTCTCCCTGCTTCGTAAAACGATGAGTTTCTACCGACTGTTTGTCCCAGTATATGACCAGAGCATCGTTTTTGATTGAAATTTTTCCTCTGGATTTACAAAATGCACACGTTACATCTAATCCGTTTTGTGGTACAATTACATTGCAGTGGCATCCTGGACAGACGCCCTTCGGTCCCTGATATTGCGCGTTTTGCTTGTTTAACAGCGCGTTTACCATATTGGAACCCAGTTGTGCTGCCCGGCTCAACAAGTCATCGTCCAGGAGTACCATTGCAGGTGCTGTGTAACCTCCAATTACCAGTCTGTCTATAACGATTGCATCTTTGCTCAGGTTCGTTAATACGAGATTCATGACCGGTTCTGTAAAATCAATCCAGTCAGATCCCCCAACAGCGATCGCAGCACACACTTTTTTCTGTGCCCTGCACATCTCTCTGTATTCTTTTCCCACGCCTAAGGCCCGGTTTAATAATGTGATCAGATTTCCGGAAGGAAGCAGATCATAGATAGGTGCTGCCACGATCAGTCCGTCTGCATCTTTCAGTTCTTCCAGCAGCCAGGACAGATCATCCTGTTTCTTTACGCAGCAGCCATCGCCGCCCGATATCAGTGTTTTCATGCAGCTCTCACATCCGCTGCAATGCTCGATATCCAGATCCGATAATCGAATGATCGTAAATTCCAGATCCAGTTGCTCCCGCATGGTAAGCATTGCATGTTTCATCAGCAGTTCACTGTTTCCATTTTTTCTTCCTGCGGCAAGTCCTACAATTTTCATCGTGCAACCTCCAGTCTGATCGAACCGATTTCACTGAAATCTGACTCCACCACATCGCCCGGATGTAAAAAGGTGGATGGAATGATGGCTCCGGATAACACGATGGATCCTGCCGGAAGCGGCATATCCAGATACTGATACATCAGTCTTACCAGTGCGGATACGGCTCTCGCCGGATGTCCCATAACAGCTCCGGAAGCTCCGAAATTCACAAGCTGACCATTGATTCTTGTTCTGACTCCGAGATTTGCCAGATTAATCTGTCTCGGATCCGCTTTCACTTCGCCGAGTTTAAATCTTGCGGAAGATACATTATCGATCACCGCATCGGTCAGTCCTCCTACTTTAAAATCTTTGAACCGGCTGTCAATAATCTCAAAGGCCGGTGCCACATATTCAGTAGCGTTCATGACATCTACGGAATACACATCCGGTCCGTATAACTCACGATTGGTTACAAAAGCAAGTTCTGTTTCTACCTTCGGATGGATCAGATCCTTCAGATCCAGTATTTCCTCCGGCTTCATCGGCATATATTCAAACAGAAATCCATAGGATGGATCTGCATTGACCTTGACGCCTTCCAGAGTCATGGTGTCACGCACCTGCGCGATCTTTGCCATGCTTGTATTTCCAAGTTTTGCACCGATCATTCTGTGACCTTTTTTTTCAGCCAGATCAAGTCTCATGCCCATTGCCCGATAGGCTTCTTCCGGTGTGATGTCTGGATACTTGATTTTGAAAGATTCAATCTCTTTTTTCTGTTCTTCCGCCGTCAGTGAAATCTGTGCAAGTTCTTTTAACAATTCTGCTGTAGCAGCCATATGTGTGATACCTCCTTCCTATCTGTTACTATTGAAATTTTACTCCTACGGTTCCGTATCTGCCGTACTGGCAACAAATATAGTCGCCTTTTTCTACCGGAACTGCCTTAACGGCGGATCCTGCCAGCACCAGCTCTCCTTTTTTCAGCGGATTGCCGAGGGAATAGAATTTTTCCCCGAGCCATGCAATGGATTTTGCCGGATCATCTA
Organism: Roseburia sp. OM02-15; assembly: GCF_003481835.1. Classification (NCBI taxonomy): domain Bacteria; kingdom Bacillati; phylum Bacillota; class Clostridia; order Lachnospirales; family Lachnospiraceae; genus Roseburia; species Roseburia sp. OM02-15. Next base: position 178,310 of record NZ_QULX01000007.1, on the reverse strand, counting down.
AGATGGCAGCTCCACAGGAGGTTTCCAACTGTTTGTGATTTTTTTCAAAAATAAAACTGATCAGTCCCAGATCCGTCTCCCCAGGATAAATCGGATAATCACCTACTACATATCCACCGAATGCCGCATTATCCGCTACGGTGTCAAAAATCTTTCTCGGGCGGTCATTCAACTGACGGATATCTACGATTTCCAGACATGGAACAATGTATTCTGTCGCATTCAGCACCATCTCTGCATCGATTTTCTCATAATCCAAATCCTCTTTTAATTTAAATGCAAGTTCTGCTTCAATGGCCGGCTGGCAATACACCTCATCAAATGGGATTACGGATTCGTTCTCATAACAGTCTTCCTGAAAAATAATTCCATAGTCCGGCTCCTCTATTCCTGCCAGCTTTCGCATGGCGTTGCTGGTCAGTCCCACTTTTTTACCGGATGGATGTCTTCCGTTTTTTACATACTCTTCGACCATCACACTGGCAATGGCGTAAGCATCTTCATAATTGATATCCGGAAAATCATAACTCGGCGGCATAATTAGCTTATGATCCAGTGTTGCCTGATAATGCATCCGTCCGATTCTTTCAATATCTTCTCGTTTCATCTCTTCTCCCTTCTGTATAATATTTTATACTCTTGCGTTATTTTTTTATTTTTTCTGTTTGTTATATTGTATTCTTATATTGTGATCTTGTCAATATGTTTTGATATTTCTGTTTATTTTTACGTTTTTTTGTATGCTTATTTTAGCCATTTGTCACAAATTTTAAAAACTACTTTAATTTTTGCACAATTATTGTTATACTTAGTATGAAAAAATATATAAAGGACTAACTTATATGGCAGAAAAAATAACTCATAATAATATATCACTGGATAAAGCATTTCAGATTATTGAATATCTGAGTTTATCGAATATTCCGCTCAGTGTTTCGGAAATCAGTCAGAAATTAAATTTTAACCGCGCGACAACAAACAACCTGCTTGGCACCATGCTGAGCCACAAATATGTAACAAAAGACCGTTATGGAAAATATTCTATATCCAGCAAATTTTTTGAGATTGGCTGCGCGTACCACAACAACAATCCACTGGTACAGGCCTTTGTTCAGCAGAACTTTTTTGAAACACACAATTACAACTGTGCCTTCGGTCTGTCCATTCCGGTTTATCCGCAAAAGGGAATTCTGCTCTGTGTACAGAACCATATGGATAATTTTGACGATATTCCTTTGGTAGGTAACTCCCTGCCGCTGTATGCATCCGGAGCCGGCAAACTGATCCTCGCTTATTCTTCCGAAGAATACCGCGATCTGTTTTTTTCCACACACGAATTACTTCCACTGACACCTCAGACGATTACTGACCGCGATACGTTAGAGAGGGAATTAGTTTTGGCTAAAACACAGGGATACGCACAGGACAACTGTGAAGTTCGTCCAAATCTGTGCTGTGTTTCCGCGCCTGTCTTTAATGCCGAACAGGCGCTTGCTGCTGCGGTCAGTATCACAGGAAGCAAAGATTTCATTCTCTCGAACGAGTCCAAGCTCATCAAGGATATCACTTCCTGCGCACAACTGATCACATACCGTATCGGCGGTCAAACTCCGTAATCATCTTCGTTGTATATCGGTTATTTCCGAAGCCCTCTGTATTGTGTCAGAGGGCTTCTTTTGTATGTTACTATATTTCGTACTTTCCACATTTTCCTGTACATTTCACATCCGCAATATTTATTCTGCCAGATGTTTATATATTTCATAACGTTCCTTCGCATCTTCCTCCGTGATCTGATACATTTGTTCTGCATGATCCGGAGAAACAAGGCTCAGGGCTCGATACCTGTTTTCACCCAGCAGGAACTCTCTGAGATTTCCTGTCGGTTCTTTGGAATCCAGAGTAAATGGATTCTTTCCTTCTTTTTTCCTCTCTGGATTATAACGGTACAGATGCCAGTAGCCGGCTTCCACTGCTTTTTTCATATGGGTCTGGCTCTTTGACATACCCTCGTGGATTCCATGCTCGATACATGGGCAGTACGCAATAATAATGGATGGTCCGTCATATTTTTCTGCCTCCCGTATCGCCCGAAGTGTCTGCTCTGGATCATATCCCATGGCAACCTGTGCCACATAGACATAACCGTAACTCATTGCCATCCGCCCCAGATCTTTCTTCTTTGTCCGCTTGCCCGCTGCAGCAAATTTTGCGATGGCGCTGGCCGGTGTGGACTTGGAAGACTGTCCGCCGGTGTTGGAATATACTTCTGTATCCAGTACTAAAATATTGATATTTTTGTTGGATGCGATGACATGATCCAAACCGCCGTAGCCGATATCATAAGCCCAGCCGTCTCCGCCGAAGGCCCAGTAGGATTTTTTTACCAGATATTCCCGGTCTTTTAAAATATCCTGAACTTCGGAAATGCTGCTGTATTCCGGTTTTTCTAAAGCCGCAACCAGCGCATCTGTCACGCTTCTTGTTTTCTCGCTGTCATTGCAGTCTGCAAGCCATGCTTCTGCCTCGTTCTTTGCAATACCCTGTTCTGCCAGATCTTTTACTTTTCCGGTCAATGCTGCCCGTACTTTTTCCGCACCGAGCATCAAACCGTAGGCATACTCAGCATTGTCCTCAAATAAGGACATTGCCCAGGCGGTACCATGACCGCATTTATTCTTTGTATATGGTGTGGACGGAGTACTTCCACCATAAGCGGAGGAACATCCTGAAGCATTTGCCACGTACATCCGATCGCCAAATAACTGAGTCACCAGTTTGATATACGGTGTTTCTGCGCATCCTGCACATGCTCCGGAAAACTCAAATAATGGCTGTGCAAACTGACTGTTTTTCACATTGTTTTTGCCCGTTATTGCTGATTTATCGGATACTTCCTTCACTGCATAAGTCCAGTTCTCTTTCTGTGCCAACTGGCTCTCTAACGGTTTCATCTCCAATGCTTTATCTTTTACCGGACACACATTGACACAGCTTCCACAACCAGTACAGTCAAGCGGGGATACCTGAATACGGAATTCATATTCAGACAAGTTCTTACCGATGGCCTTTTTTGTCTCAAAACCAGTTGGTCTTACCTGTTGTTCGCTTTTGTCTAACAGATATGGACGAATTGCCGCATGTGGACATACATAGGCACAACGGTTACACTGAATACATTTTTCCAGATCCCACTCCGGTACATCCGTTGCCTGTCCGCGTTTCTCATAAGCACTTGTTCCGTTCGGGAATGTTCCATTTTCCAGACCGATAAATTTGCTGACCGGAAGTTTTTCACCCTGCTGACGGTTCATCGGTACCACAAGTTCTTTTACAAATTCCGGTAACGCGCTTGCCGTTGTGTCATCCTGCGCATCTTTCCACGCTTCCGGGACTTCCACCCTAATCAGGCTCGAAACGCCAAGTTCAATGGCTTTATAGTTTTTCTCAATGACATCGACACCTTTTTTTGCATAAGTTTTCTTTACAGCTTCTTTCATATACTGTACTGCATCCTCAAGTGGAAGCACCGGAACCAGTTTAAAAAACGCACCCTGCAGAATGGAATTCGTACGTCCTGCCATTCCGATCTCTTTTGCAAGTCTGGTGGCATCAATGACATAGAACTGTACCTGTTTTTTCGCCAGAATCCGTTTCATGGCAGCCGGCAGATGTTCTGCCAGTTCTTTTTCATTCCATCCACAGTTCAAAAGGAAGGTTCCCCCCTGCTTCATACCATCTAACAGATCATAATTGTTCAAATAAGACGGTGCGGAGCATGCGATAAAGTCAGCATCTGTTACCAGATATGGAGAACGGATCGGCCGCTTGCCAAATCGCAAATGGGACTGGGTCAGTCCTCCGGATTTCTTGGAGTCGTATACAAAATACGCCTGACAGAACTGTTCGGTATGGTTACCGATGATCTTGACGGAGTTTTTGTTTGCACCAACGGTTCCGTCGGAGCCAAGTCCCCAGAATTTACAGTTAATCGTATCGGTACTACTCAGTTGTTTTGTTTCATCTACCTCCAGTGACAGATGGGTCACATCATCGACAATACCGATGGTAAAATTGTGTCTCGGAGCAGTTTTTAACATCTCATAGACAGCCATGATCTGTGCCGGTGTCGTATCCTTTGAAGCAAGTCCGTAACGGCCGCCGTACACTTCCATCTCAATCTGTGCCTGATACAGTGCATTACAGATATCCAGATATAATGGTTCTCCACCTGCTCCCGGCTCTTTTGTTCTGTCCAGTACCACAATTCGTTTTACACTTGGCGGTAATTGTTCCAGAAAATGGCGGATGGAAAACGGGCGGTACAGATGTACATTAATCAGTCCGACTTTTTCACCTTTTCCATTCAGATAATCTACGGTCTCGCAGATGGTATCACAGACGGAACCCATGGCAATGATGACATATTCTGCATCTTTTACACCATAGTAGTTGAAAAGCTGATAGTTTCTGCCGGTTACCTCTGATACCTGCTTCATATATTCTTCCACGATTTGTGGCATTTTCTCGTAATACTGGTTAGCAGCCTCTCTGCGCTGGAAATAAATATCCGGGTTCTCGGTACACCCGCGTGTGGTCGGCCGCTCCGGATTTAATGATTTTTTCCGGAATGCATCAACCGCATCCATATCCACCATGCCCTTTAATACATCATAATCCCAGGTTTCGATCTTCTGTATCTCATGGGAAGTACGGAATCCATCAAAGAAATGGATAAACGGTATACTTCCCTTAATGGCAGCCAGATGTGCTACTGCACCCAGATCCATGACTTCCTGCGGATTGGAAGAAGCAAGCATTGCTGTACCGATCTGTCTGCAGGCCATAACATCGGAATGGTCTCCGAAAATGGATAACGCATGTACCGACAGTGCTCTGGCTGATACATGAAATACACCCGGCAGTAATTCGCCCGCTACTTTATAAATATTCGGAATCATAAGCAGCAGTCCCTGAGATGCTGTATAGGTTGTGGTTAGCGCACCTGCTGCCAGAGAACCATGCATCGTTCCGGCTGCACCGCCTTCTGACTGCATCTCTACGACTTCTACCGTCTCTTCAAAAATGTTCTTTTTTCCTTTTGCTGCCCACTCATCGACATATTCTGCCATCGGGGAAGACGGGGTGATTGGGAAAATAGCGGCCACTTCCGTAAATGCATAGGATACATATGCGGCAGCCGTATTTCCATCCATTACTTCATAATTCTTTTTCATTGCTTTTGCTCCTTAGTCTAACGGCTTCTCTCCTGTATATTTCAAAATGTAAATGCCGTCCTGCTGGGTACTTATATAGATATAACCTCTGTCATCTACCACCAGATCTTCGGTAATAGCGACCGGTGCCCCCGGCATCACATCATGCGTCTCATTATCCGTCAGCATTTCCGGCGGATCCGGCGGAAGAAAATATGCGATTTCTTTCGGTACAAACGGATCATGTACATCATAGATCCTCAGTCCCGCATGGAAATAGCAGTTAAACACTGTATTGTTAAATTGTCCATATACCGGTGTTCCAAACTGATCAAAGCAGTTATGCGGTCCAAACGGTACCCGGACACCATCCACAAAGTTAAAATTCTCTCCATGGGTATAGCCCTCCGGCATTTCCGGATACGGAAATACAGAAATCATACGCGGATGTTCCATATCGCCGGTTTCAATCATCATCATGGCATTCATTGCCTGATATTCAATTTTTTTGCCAAATCCTTCTGTTTTCTTCCCATCAAAGAAACGGCTGCGCTCTCCCTCTGTAGATACTACCGCAAACGGGCGGTCTCCCAGCGGATAAGCAGAATGCACCGGCGCACCTGCTGCATCTCCACCAAACGGAGGATTGAGCGATAGCTTTCCGATCATCTTCGGATTCGTTTTGTCACTGACATCCACCAATACAAAGCCGACATTTGAATAAGCCAGATATGCAATATCATCTTTTACCGTCACTGCATGCACAAACGGTTTGAACAGATGATCGCCAAACTGCAGGTTACTCTCGCCCTGAATGATCTGTTCTGGAACACAATATCTGCCTGCCTCTACTGGATGTGCTGGATCTGCCAGGTCAATAATTCTTAAAATAAAACTCTCATATCCATTATCACAACCGGTGATATAGGCATAACGGCCTCCATTATAGAAGGATCTGTGGACGCCCTGACCACCCGGGCACTCAAATGTTCCAAGCAATTTCGGATCTGTCGGATCTGTTTTTACGTCCCACACCATCAGACCACACCAGGCCGGGCAGCCTTCCGGACAACCGGTTAGAAATCCCGCCATCGTTCCATGCGCTGTCAACATCAGACCGTCCGCCACCTGAATTTTGCATGTATTCTGTCCGTCGTGGCAATCCTCATTGATCCATGGTCCTTCTTTAAACTGAATCATTTTCGGATTCGTCGGATCCGTCACATCCAGAATGGACCAGCCATTGTGTCTCCAGGATGCACAGTATAAATAATATTTTTCTCCGCATTTTTGCATTACAATCTGAAATGCCGGACGTTTCTGCAGGTCGTGGTAACCGACCTGCTCTATATTTTTCATTAATGCCTTATTTCGTAACGTCATTTTTCTCTCCTAATGCTCTATAAATTCAATTAGAATATCGTTCGGTCCATGGATGAAACAGTAATAATTTCCAATCAAATGCTCCGGTCCCTGTACGATTTCCACATCATTTTCATAAAAAGTCTCTACCAGTGCATCGAGATTATCCACAGCAAAACAGATATGTTTCGTTCCGAGTGTTTTCAGATCCAGATTCGGCACTTTTCGCTCCTCCGACATCTCTTTGTACTCATAGCATTGAAACAGTTCGATTTCAAAATTCCCATTTCTTAAAAATGCCAGATCAAATCCTGCTGCTGGAATAGAATCTCTGGATACTACTTCAAAATCTAACACTCGTCCGAACCACTCGATGGATGCTTCCAGATTACTGACACTGATGCCGCAATGTAACGGACTGATGTTCCATGTATGTTCTGCCATATGTTCTTCTCCTTTCCGCATCAATGACTAAAATTCCATTTCCAGTCGATTGATGATATCGTTCTGCAGATTTTCTCCAAGTTCTACGAAGTATGCACTGTAAGTTGCCACACGTACCAAAAGATCACGATATTTATCCGGGTTCTTCTGTGCGTCACGCAACGTCTCGGTATCTACAATATTAAACTGTACGAAGAATCCGCCTGTCTCCAGGAAATTACGCAGCATGGAGCTGAATTTTTTCTTTGCTTCTTCTGTTTTTAAAGTCTCCGGATTGAATCTCATGTTCAGAACGGAACCATTGGTCAACTGAATATGGTCAATCTTGGATACAGAATTATAAGTTGCTACCGGACCGCTGACATTTCGTCCCTGATGAGGAGAAATACCGCCTTCTGAAATCGGTTCTCCGGCACTTCTTCCATCCGGTAATGCTCCAACATTGTAGCCAAAAATTACGTTGGCAGTAACAGCCGCTGCTGCACAGTTGATTTTGGTTCCACATGCCCCCTGCATTCCGGTCAGAACACCAGCACCATACATCAGGACATCATTTACAATGTTGTCTACATAATCATCATCGTTACCAAATTTCGGTGCAGAAATCATCAGTTTGTGGATATCCTCATGGCCTTCCCAGTTTGCATCCAGTGCGTCGATAAGTTCTGCCATGGTACAGATATGATCCTCGAATACATTTTTGCGGATGGCCGCCAATGCATCACCAACATCCGGCGTTCCAGACATTGAAATTGCAATTCTTGAGTATTTTAATGCTCCATCTGCCATATCTTTTCCTTTCTGGATCGTTCCTTCAAACAGGGAAGACTCTAACGGAACCGGACGATATTTTGCAAACATGTAACGATCAGAATTTCGGAACATAATCGCGATTGGGAAGAAATAATCCACCTGTTTTTTAAACGCGTTCCAAACCTGCTCATAAGAAGTAAAGTTTCTCGGATCTCCGGTCTCAACACCGATCAAATCTCCAGTCAGACGTTGACGACCGTTATTTAATGCCAGCTCCAATAACAGTGGCATATTGATATTGCCACCCGGCAGATCAGAAGATTTTCCCGGGATCGTCGGATTGTTACATCCGGTGATTACAAAGTTTCTGGCATCTTTCAGATCATATCCGTCATGCAATAACTGATCGATACACATCTCATCGCTCATGAATTTTAGCTTTCCTTTTAACGCGATCGCCAGATCAATGGATTTTCTCACAAATTTTTCCGGTGATTTTTTGGAAATACGGACAACCAGATCATTGGACGGAAGTCCTACTTCCATATCTGCATCCAGACAGAGATAAGTAAGCTCATTGACTGCATCATGACCGTTCTCATCCACACCACCAAGGTTGATATTTACCGTCTGTGGTAAACCGGTGAAGAATCCGGATGTAATGCGGTCTGTAATGATAACAATCTCGTTCGCTTTGATATAAAACATGGAGATCAGCATCTGTGCATAATCATCTGTCAGTGTGCCCGCTTCTTTTTCTTTTTTGTAATACGGATATAACCACTGATCCAGACGTCCGCCCAGTGTCATACCATAGCCGCAGCCTTCGATATTCATACAGATCCAGATCATCAGCATACTCTGAAGTGCCTCATGAAAGTTTCTAGCCGGTTTTGCCGGAACCTGCGCACATACTTCTGCGATCTTTAACAGTTCTTCTTTTCGCTGCGGATCTTCGCAGGTGGCTGCCATCTCTTTAGCCAGTATGGAATATCTCATGGCATAATCCATAGTTGCCTGCAGTGAAATCTTCATGGCTTTCAGATACTGCATTTTTTCAAACTCATCCGGATTGGAGATATTTACCCCAGCAAGTTCAGTCTCTACTTCTTCGAGAACACCTTCCAGTCCGATCTGTAATACTTTTTCATAATCTACACAGGAATGTTTTAGGTAATGTCCGTTTAATGCGTAAACTGCACCGCCAACCGAACCACATTCCAGATATTTCAGCTTGTCTTCCGGAATTTTTGCTTTCCACATAGAGATCAGATTGCGCTGATTCCAGTACGGAAGAAAATTACGGATGGTTGCCTTATCTTCCTCGCTGATCGGTTCAAAGGTATCCTGCGGTCTTGTAGATAATTCTTCCATCTCATCGTATAGAAACTGGGAACTGAGTTCTGGGATAATATTACCGCCACGATATTTCATGGTCATTCGTCCTACCAGTAATTCGTCGTCAAAGATTGCAATCGTCTTTTTCGCCAGATTCTTCTCCAGTGCTTTTGCCTGACGATAAGCTGGTTCTCTGCCCTCGGTCTCCATATAGGCTTCTGTCATATAGACGCCACGCTCCACATCCACCTCGGCTTTAGTCACCATACGCTTTCTCATTCTTCTGATTCTTTCAATGTACTCTGTGTTCATAGATTTCCTCCTTTTATAAAATGCTTATTTCATCAACCACCAATCTGCACATTCAACCCTCGTTTTCGGAACAATTCCACAAAATGTGCTTCCTCTTCTTTGCTATATGCCGTTACATCCGCAATCGCGTAATCCATTCCAAGCTGTTCGTATTTGATCATTCCGTATTTGTGCACCGGCAGCAGATCTACCCGGCGGATGGACCTTAATGTTTTTAAAAAATCTGCCGTCTGATTCAGATTTTCTTCCGATGCATTGTAACCGGGTATGATTGGAACCCGGACAATAATGTCTTTTCCTAAAGAATCCCGATATCTGAGATTTTTATGGATCAACTGATTCGATACTCCTGTATTGATCCTGTGCTGTGCATCATCCATACCTTTTAAGTCAAACAGCACCAGATCCGCTTCTTCCAGACATTTTCTTCCGTTCTCTGTCTCGATAAATCCACAGGTGTCTAGGGCAACATGGATATAATTGTCGTGACACATCCTGATCAATTCCAATGTAAAATCCGGAAAATACGTTGCTTCTCCGCCACCGATGGTCAGTCCTCCGTCACTCCCAAAATACCGTTCGTCCCGCGCGATACAGTCAAAAATCTCTTTGACAGAATAATATTTTCCAAATACATCCATTGCCGATGTCTCACATATTTTCGTGCAGGCAAGACAGTCATCGCACTGACTCCGGTCCACAACTGCCAGATGTTTCTCTGGATCCATGTGGATTGCCTGCTTCGGACAGACCGTCACGCATTTCCCGCAGCCATTGCAGTCCTGCTGTGTAAACCGAAGCTCCGGATAGGTCTTCTGCCCTTCCGGATTACAGCACCATACACAATTCAGCGGACAGCCTTTTAAGAAAATGGTGGTTCGTGTTCCCCATCCATCAACAAAAGATCCATGAACAATATTAAAAACTGGTGCTCTCAATTCTTTTGCATCTACTCCTCCAACCATAATTTCTCCCTTTTTGTATAATTTTTTATTTACTCTGTTTCTTTTTTTATATTATCATGGTATAATTTTTATGTGAAATACATAAATTTTATGTATCAATTTGGTTATAAGATTTTTTTATATCAATTTTAGATTGGATTAGTTCCAGGGAGGTTTTCTATGACATCTCGTCAGCTTGATTATTTTTCAACCATCGCTGAATGTCAGAATTTTTCAGCGGCAGCAAGGAAATTATATGTATCACAGCCGGCCATCAGCCAGCAGATTCAGGTACTCGAAGAAGAGATTGGGTATCCACTGATTCACCGGACACGCCATCATGTAGAATTAACCGAATACGGTCAGATTTTTCTGCAGTTTTGTCAGAAACTCAAAGATGATTACACAGATTTGTGTGACTCCATGTATGAGCTAAAAAAATCAAAAGAAAATCAATTCACCATCGGATTGTTAGAAGGCCTGTCCATACCATGGTTTTCCCGCCTGCTTCAGGACTTTTCAGCAGAAAACCCGGACTGCATTGTTTCCATACAAAGTCACAGTTTCTCCGGCTTAACAAGAGAACTGCAGCAAAATAGGTTAGACCTTACACTTTCCTTATTATTAGACAGTACAGAGCCAGAAATCCTTGTCAAAAAGCTATGCGAATCTCCATGTATGTTTGTTATTTCCAGAAATCATCCGCTCTCGCAAAAAAATGAAATCTGTATCCGTGACTTTGATAACAACATTTTTTATCAGATCACACAGGATGAACTCCCCTCCGCTCCCAGAATCATGGCCGATGTCTGTCAGCATTACGGAATCTCGCCCAAACAGATCATTCCTGTCCCAAATCCGTCTTCCATGCTTTTGATGCTGACTTCAGGTGTCGGTGTCACGCTGTTGGACAAATATACCTACCCTGAGATTTTGAAATTTAACTCCTTGAAGACGATAGACACCGACTATTCACACAATTTGAACCTGATGTGGAACGCAAAAACAGCCAATCCTTATACCGAAAAATTTGTTTCCTATGCTCAGACATATATCCATAAATATATAGAGAATACTGTATAAAATCATATACAAAAAGGAACTTCTTCCTTCATTCAGAAGTGAAAGATGTTCCTTTTTCTTTTTTAATATTTCTAAAAAAGATATTTTCTTTGTAAATTATGTTCAATTTTGGGCATAATAACTAGCAAGATTGTCTAATTTTAAACAATTGGAAATAATGCTTGCATGTCGAACAAGAGTATATTATAATGTTTTCTAAATTGTATTTTATTTAGTACAACGCATAAAAGAAGAAGGGAAGTGAACATATGGAATTACAGATTCAAGACTTAGTTTCCTCCATCCGCAAAGACGGAATTGATGCAGCAAATGCCGAGGCAGAGGCAATTATTACAGAAGCTAAGAAAAAAGCAGAAGCCATCGTGGCAGAGGCGAAATCTGAAGCAAAAAGTATACAGGAAGCTTCAGAAAAAGAAATCAGTATTCTAAAAGAGAGTGCTGCACTCAGTGCTGAGCAGGCAAAAAGAGATGCGATGCTTGCATTTAAAACTGAGGTGAAAGCCGAATTTGAAAAGATTCTTTCCGCAAAGGTTAAAGATAGTCTTTCTGATGCCGCACTTGGTAAATTGATCAAAGCAGCCATTGCAGACGAAGGGGTAGAAAATTATACCGCAGAAGTTGCACAGGTAAGTGACGCACTGAAAGCAGAACTTGCAGAAGAAATCAAAAACGGACTTGAGATCAAACCAGCCAAAAGTGTCCGCGCAGGATTCCGCCTGGCAGCAAAAGACGGTTCCGGATATTTTGACTGTTCCGATGATGAGATCATGCAGATGCTGATGCCATACTTCAGAAATCTTGATTTCTAGCAGGAGGTGCTTATGGCTTCATATTATTATTTGATATCCAGCCTGCCGGACCTGAGAACCGACGGTGATATGCCATTTTCTTATAAAGAATTTCTTGGCATGTGCCAGTCAAATGTAAGCGAATCAAAATACGAATTTTTAAGTAATCTCACCCTCTCCTCTGATGAGGGACCACTCTTAAAAGACTGGGCTGTTTTTTATAACAACCTGATGAGTGAACTGAATGCGCAGAGAAGCGCGAACCTTGGACGGGCATATTTAAAATCCTATGATAAAGATTCCGTACTCTCTCAGGTAGTAGGAACCGTGCTTGCAGCCAAAAACCCGCTGGAAGCAGAAAAGATCCTGCTGGATTACGAATTTGAAAATCTTGATTCCCTGGTAGGTTTGCATACCTTTGACGATGTATATCTCTTTGGCTATGCAGTGAAATTGAAACTGCTGGAGCGCCAGAACTGTTTTATACAGGAAAAAGGCAAAAAAGAATTCAAACGTCTTTTTGATCAGGTGCAGCAGCGCGTTTATCAGTTATAGAAGAAACACACATCTTTGCTGATAAAACGGAAAACTATTGATAACAGGAGAAAATTGAATGGAAACAGTAACAGGATATGTAACTGGTATTAACGGCAACCTGGCAAATGTCAGCTTTGAAGGTGCCGTTCATAAAAATGAAGTTGGTTATATCCTTGTTGACGGAAAACGCTTAAAAGGCGAGGTTATCCGAATCAACAACGGCGTAGCCAGCATGCAGATCTACGAGATGTCAAACGGCATTAAAGTCGGAGACTCAGTAGAATTTACCGGTGAACTGATGAGCGTAGAACTTGGACCGGGTCTGCTCACACAGGTATTTGACGGTCTGCAGAATCCGTTGCCGGATCTGGCCGAGCAGTGCGGATTTTTCCTTGAGCGAGGTGTATACCTTGACCCGATTCCGGACAGAGAATGGGAATTTACCCCATCCGTAAAAGTCGGTGATGCCGTAGAGGCAGGTGACTCCATCGGAAGCGTTCCGGAAGGATTATTCACACATGAGATCATGGTTCCTTTTACCTTAAAAGGTCATGACTGGAAAGTAAAATCAATCAAAGAAAAAGGTTCTTACCATGTAAGAGCAACCATCTGTGTCATTGAAAATGGCAACGGTGAGGAGAAAAACTTAAGCATGGTCATCTCCCAGCCGATCAAACAGGCAGTAAAATGTTACGATGAAAGACTTCGTCCGGACGAACCTCTGGTAACACAGATTCGCTGTATCGACTCTTTCCTTCCGGTAGCAAAAGGCGGAACCTTCTGTGTTCCTGGACCATTCGGAGCCGGAAAAACAGTTCTTCAGCATATGGAGGCGAAAAACGGTGAGGCCGATATCGTTATCGTCGCTGCATGTGGTGAGCGTGCCGGCGAGGTTGTAGAGATCTTAAAAGAGTTCCCGGAACTGGAAGATCCGAAAACAGGCAGATCCCTGATGGAACGTACCATCATTATCTGTAACACATCTTCCATGCCGGTAGCCGCACGAGAAGCTTCCTGCTACACAGCCGTAACTCTGGCTGAGTATTACAGACAGATGGGACTGGATGTTCTTCTGCTGGCAGATTCCACCAGCCGTTGGGCACAGGCCATGCGTGAAATGTCCGGACGTCTGGAAGAGATTCCTGGTGAAGAGGCATTCCCGGCTTACCTTGAGTCTACCATCGCTTCTTTCTATGAACGTGCAGGTAAAGTAAGACTGAAAAACGGCAAGATCGCATCTGTTACCATCGGTGGTACCGTATCACCGGCAGGTGGTAACTTCGAGGAACCGGTTACACAGGCAACCCTGAAGGTAGTTGGTGCTTTCCACGGACTTTCCAGAGAGCGTTCCGATGCCCGTAAATACCCGGCGATCCATCCGATGGATTCCTGGTCCAAATATGACGGCGTAGTCGATATGGCCCGGGTGGAAGAAGCCCGTTCTATTCTGCACAGAGGAAATGAGATCAACCAGATGATGAAAGTAGTTGGTGAGGAAGGAACTTCCGCAGAAGACTACATTATTTATCAGAAGGGCGAACTTCTCGATTCCGTATATCTGCAGCAGAACTCCTTCGATCCGATCGATGCAGCATGCTCTCCGGACAGACAGCGTGAAGAATTCGGCATCCTTTACGATGCTTTGATGGCATCCTATGATCTAGATGACAAAAACGAGATCCGAGGTTTCTTCAACCAGTTGAGACAGGAATTCCTTGACTGGCACGGTACAGAATTCGAATCACCGGAATTCTACGAACAGGAAAAGAAAATCTCAGAATTCTACAAATCAAAAGCTGTTGAGTAGGAGGATTTTAGAGTGCAGAAAGTATATACAAAAATTGAATCAATTGTCGGCAACGTAGTTACTGTCAGAGCAAAAGATGTCCGTCTGGGCGACCTTGCTCTCGTAGGTGACAGTTACGCGACTGTTATAAAACTTGATAAAGACCTGGTATCCCTTCAGGTATTTGCAGGTGCACAGGGCGTCGGAACCAGCGATCCGGTCCGCTTCCTTGGTCGACCAATGATGGTTTCCTTCTCCGAACACCTGCTTGGACGAGTATTTGACGGTGCAGGTGTTCCGCGTGATCATGGTCCGGCACTGACTGAGAATATGATCCCGATCGGTGGACCGTCCTTTAACCCGGCAAAACGTATTTTACCGAAAAACATGATCCGTACCGGTATCCCGATGATCGACGTGTTCAACACACTGGTAGAGAGTCAGAAACTTCCGATCTTCTCTATCTCCGGAGAGCCATACAACGCACT
This sequence comes from Roseburia sp. OM02-15, assembly GCF_003481835.1. Lineage (NCBI taxonomy): Bacteria > Bacillati > Bacillota > Clostridia > Lachnospirales > Lachnospiraceae > Roseburia > Roseburia sp. OM02-15. The sequence continues at coordinate 163,259 of NZ_QULX01000007.1, read as the reverse complement.
GCTCTCCCGTATCGCACTTCAGGCAGAAGTAGATGTCATCGTTTTGGGTGGTATGGGATTAAAATATGATGATTACCTTGCATTCCGTGATACCCTGGAAAAAGGTGGCGCCATGAGCCATACCGTTATGTTTATCCACACAGCTTCCGATCCGACCGTTGAGTGTACACTGGTTCCGGATATGGCACTTGCTGTTGCAGAGCAGTTTGCCTTGAACGGAAAGAAAGTTCTGGTACTGCTTACCGATATGACAAACTACGCCGATGCACAGAAAGAGATGGCGATCACCATGGAGCAGGTACCTTCCAACCGAGGTTATCCGGGCGATCTGTACAGCTGCCTGGCTTCCCGTTATGAGAAAGCCGTTGATATCGAAGGTGCAGGTTCTATTACAATCCTTGGTGTTACCACAATGCCTGGTGATGACGTAACTCACCCAGTACCGGATAACACCGGTTATATCACAGAAGGTCAGTACTATCTGAAAAATGGACACATTGAGCCATTCGGTTCTCTCTCCCGTCTGAAACAGAACGTAAACGGCAAGACCCGTGATGACCACCGTGCACTGATGGATGGTATGATCCGTCTGTACTCCCAGTATAAGGAAGCTCTTGAGAAGAAATCCATGGGATTCCTGATGAGTGACTGGGATGAAAAGCTTCTGAAATACGGTGAGCTTTTCGAGACAAAACTTATGGACCTCAGTGTAAACATTCCACTTGAGGATGCACTTGATCTTGGCTGGGAAATCCTTGCAGAGTGCTTCGAGCCAAACGAAACCGGTTTGAAGACAAGTCTTCTGCAGGAGAGATGGCCAAACAAAGAAGCATTAAACTAAAAGGAGCAGCTGATGGCTATCAAACTTACAAAAAATGAGCAGAAGGTGCAGAAAGACCGCCTGAAACAGTATCAGCGTTATCTTCCTACCCTGCAGTTGAAAAAACAGCAGCTGCAGGCTGTCATCACGAAAACAAAAGCTGATCTGGACCAGAAGGAAGTCGAACGTGCTCAGATGATCGGTGACCTGGATGACTGGGTTGCAGTATTTGCTGAAAATGAAATCTTCGATGAAAGCAAAAAATTAGATCACCTAGTACAGCCGGATACCGTCATCTGTAAGAATGAGAACATCGCCGGTGTCACAGTTCCTGCCTTTCAGGAGCTGACCTTCAAAGACATCGATTACGATGTGGACGACTATCCTCTGTGGGTGGACACTGCTATTATAAAACTCCGCGAGATCGCACGTCTGGATGCTCTGGTATCAACACTGCGCAAACAGGAAGCGCTTCTGGAAAAAGAGTTACGCTCTACTTCCCAGCGTGTCAACCTGTTTGAAAAAGTCAAGATTCCGGAAGCCAAGGAAAATATCCGCATGATCGGCGTTTTCCTTGGAGATCAGCAGACAGCGGCCGTTGTCCGCGGAAAGATTTCAAAGAAAAAATTAGTGGAGGCGGCACAATGATAGAGAAAATGAAAATGGTCTGCGTCGTGTCATCTGTCTCCCGAAAAGACGAGATGCTCGACGGACTTCGATCCTTAGGGCTCTTACATCTGGCAGAAAAGAAAAGTCCGGACCGTGCAGTTGCAGAACGTTTTACAACGCTTTCCAAGACAGCTGCCACTCTGACGGACTATGCGCCGGATAAAAAGAACAAAAAGAAAGAACCTGTACCGGTTCTCTCCGATTCCGAATTTGAGGAAATGTATCAGAATGTGTTAGCCACATTAGATAAAAAAGCCTCACTGGAGCAGGAAATCAGTGCTGCCAACGCTGAGATTGAACGAATCAAGGCTTGGGGCAATTTTTCACCGGAAGATGTGAAACGCGTAAAAGAAGATGGATATGATCTTCACTTCTACCGCCTTGGTAAAAATGAATACCAGATGGCACTGCAGGATCCAGAAATCAAAATGATCGCACTGACACCGATAGATAAAATGCACACAGTTGCAGTACTGGGAGCACTTCCGGTCACAATTCCGGCAACAGAATTTACCCTTCCGGAAAAAGGCATCGATGAGCTGACAGCACAGATTGAAAGCTGTCAGACAGAAATCGGTACATGTGAGGAAACACTCAAAAAATCCAGCATCTATGATACAAGTTTTCAAGTTCAGATGCTGAAAGCGCAAAATGCAGAAAACTATTCTTCTGCAAGTGAAACAGCAGAAAATGATGAAGATTTTGTATGGATTTCCGGATACCTTCCGGAAGCAGATCTTCCGAAATTCAAAGCTGCGGCAACAGAGCATAAATGGGCATGGGCCATGGATGACGTGTCAGAAGATGACACAGAGATCCCTACCAAAGTAAAATATGGAAAAGTTTCCGGACTGATCCAGCCGGTATTTGATATCCTTGGAATCCTTCCGGGATATCGGGAGTCAGATATCTCCCTCTGGTTTTTCCTGTTTTTCACCCTGTTCTTTGCAATGATCATCGGTGATGCCGGTTACGGCTGCCTGATCCTGATTACAACGATCGCTCTGGTAGCAAAAACAAAGAAATTTAATACTACAACTTACCTGTTACTGGTTCTCTCCATTGCAACCATCGTATGGGGTGCCGTCACGGGTACGTGGTTCGGTATGGAAAAAGCAATGCATGTGCCTTTCTTAAAGGCTCTGGTTATTCCTCAGTTTGCAAACTACCCGGATTACTTCGGTGTATCTGCCACAACACAGCAGAACGCCATCATGAAGTTCTCTTTCACCATCGGAGCGATCCAGATGGCATTGGGAAGTCTGATCTCCATCAAAAAGAAACTGAGTGAAAAGAACTTAAGTTGGGTGGCAGATCTTGGCTGGCTGGTAGCAGTCATCGGCATGTATCTGTTATCCCTGTATCTGGTTATTGGCCAGAAGCTTAATATCGTACCAGTCTTCGCCATGGTAGGCGTTGCATTTATCCTGGTCGTACTCTTCGGTGGCATGTCCCCGGACAAAACATTTGGTCAGGGTCTGAAAAGTGGTGTCGCAGATGCATTTACCGTATTCTTAAATACGATCAGCTGCTTTGGTAACGTCATGAGTTACATCCGTCTGTTTGCGGTAGGTATGGCAGGATTTGCCATTTCCCAGAGTTTCAACGGCATTGCAGCAGGTTTTCACGGACCGCTCATCATTCTCGGCGTTGTGGTCGTACTAATCGGACACGGACTGAACATTATCATGTGTTTCCTTTCCGTCGTTGTACACGGTGTTCGACTGAACGTATTAGAGTTTTCCGGTCAGGCCGGTCTGGAGTGGACAGGAATTGCATACGAACCATTTAAAGTAAACGAAAAGATTAAAAAATAGTGTATTTGCAAAGATGCACAACAGAATGATATCATGGATTGCATGATGTGCATCTCGCAACAGGAATGAAAAACATTCTTGAATAAAACAGTATTAAAAAAGGAGAATTATTATGAATATCGCATTTATAGGTATGGCAGCCGCACTTGGTTTATCAGCAGCAGGATCTGCATTTGGTGCAGGATTTGCCGGAATGGCATCAGTAGGAGCTTGGAAAAAGTGTTACGCAAGCGGTAAAGCAGCACCGTTCATTATGATCGCATTCTCCGGTGCACCGCTGACACAGACAATTTATGGATTCCTTCTTATGAACTTTATCAAATCCGCAGTAGCAGGTGGCGCAGACGCTGGTCTGGCACTTGGCGTTGGACTCTTTGGCGGACTTGCAATCGGACTTTCCGGATTATTCCAGGGTAAATGTGCTGCTGCTGCTGCAGACGCTCTTGGCGCAACCGGTAAAGGTACCGCGAACTACTTCATCGTAGTTGGTATCGTTGAGACAGTAGCGCTGTTCACACTGGTATTCAGCTTACTGCTGTTAGGCTAAAAAGCAATTTAAAGCAAAGATTAAAAAGCTCAGTCCTTCGGGGCTGGGCTTTTTTATGTATAAAAAGAGAAGGTACAATGCCTCTCAGAAGCACTGTACCTTCTCTATATTCGTTTTTAAAGCAATCTTTAAGAATTACTCACCGTATTTCTCAAAACGCTCTTTTCTTGCCTCAGCGACTTCATCCTGACGCTCTTTCCATAATCTGTCAGCAACTGGTTTCCAGTTCTCTGCGTATGGAATTGTTTTTGCAATCAGGCTGTCAACCGGCTCTTCTGCCTGCATATCTGTAGAATGAGCTCCGGAAGCCTCTACCATCTTCTTGATCATCTCCGGATTCTCAAGCATCGGGCATGGACGAAGCTGGTTGTCATTGAACGGCATATTGTCATGATACTGCATGAACAGCGGCTGCTGTAAGCACTCAAGCAGGGAATGCTCTTTGATGTTGATGTTGGAGTAGTGAATGAATACACATGGCTCTACATCACCGTTCGGGTTGATATGTAAGTAGTTCTTACCACCAGCGATACATCCGCCTACGAACTCAGCATCGTTCTGGAAATCCAGTGTGAAGAGTTTGATCGGGCATTTTCTGCTACGTACGAAACGAACACGGTTAACCATGTACTCACGCTGTTCCGGTGTCAGAAGCAGATCTGTACTTGCGTCTTTTCCAACTGGCATGTAATGGAAGAACCAGGAAAGGATTGCTCCTTTGTCTACCAACATCTGAAGGAATTCATCAGATGTAACTACTTTATAGTTTTTGCTTGTGTAACAGATAGATGTACCGAATAACAGACCATGCTCTTTCATCAGATCCATAGCGTGCATAACTTTCTCGAATACACCCTGTCCACGACGGTCATCGTTTGTCTCTGCATATCCCTCTACAGACAGAGCGAAGGATAAGTTACCAAGTCTCTGAACTTCTTTACAAAGCTCCTCATCGATCAGTGTTCCGTTTGTGAAGATATGGAATGCACAGTCGTTATGTTTCTCAGCAAGCATCAGGATATCTTTCTTACGAACCATCGGCTCACCACCTGTTAATACGAAGAAGTGGATACCAAGCTCTTTTGCTTCTGTGATAATTCTGTCAAGCTCTTCATTGCTTAACTGAAGCTGATGACCATACTCAGCAGCCCAGCATCCTGTACATTTCAGGTTACATGCACTGGTCGGGTCCATCAGGATAACCCACGGCACGTTACATCCGTATTTTTCACGGTTCTCTTTTACTTTTTTGAAACCTGTCAGACCAGCTTCAAATCCCATGTTTAATACGTGCTGTTTTACGATGTTTGGATGAAGTCTCTCTAAAGCATCGTAAATCATCTGTGTCCATTTCTGCTCCGGATCAGACAGAACTTCGTTTGCATTATCCCAGAAATACTGTGGGAAGTTCTTACCTGCGATCTTGTTTGCCAGGTTCATCAGTTTTACTAAATTTTCTTCTTTATTTTTGTTGATGTATTTATAAACTCCTGAGAAAGCCAGTTCAAATGACTTTCTTGCTGCAGCGTGTTTTACGTCCATCTTTCAATTCCTCCTGTTGTCTGTCCTTAGTTTGCATCAGTTCCTTCGATCTCACTCTTGTAGTTCTTGTAGCCTTTCTTTACGAATGGATGCTCTGCCCAGATCTTGTCAGCATGCTCTTTCCACTCAGCTGCGTACGGCTCACATTTCTCGCAAAGGTGCTCTGCGCTCTCCGGAGACTGTAAATCAGTAGATTTTGCACCGGTCTCACGAACCATCTCCTGCAGTTTCTCCGGGTTCTCAAGCATCGGACACGGACGAAGCATGTTGTCGTTGAACGGCTGGTTGTCTCTGTATGCCATGAATAACGGCTGTTTCAGACACTCAAGTAATGTGTTCTCACGGATGTTTGCTCCTGAGTAGTGAATGAAAACACATGGCTCAGCATCTCCGTTTGCGTTGATATGGAAGTAGTTACGTCCACCGGCGATACATCCGCCTACAAACTCACCATCGTTCTGGAAGTCCATGAGCATAATCGGTTTTCCACCTTCGAATGCACGAACCTCACGGATACGTTTGTAGATGTACTCTCGCTGCTCCATAGTCGGCATCAGTTCTACATCAGCTTCGTTTCCGACTGGCATATAGTGGAAGTACCAGGAGTAACGGCATCCGTGCTCGATCAGCAGATCGAAGAACTCATCAGATGTAACGGCATCCATGTTCTTTCTTGTATAACATACAGATGTTCCGAAGAACAGACCATACTGTTTCATCAGATCCATAGCGCCCAGAACTTTCTGGAAAATACCCTGACCACGACGGCCATCGTTTGCTTCCTCAAATCCTTCCAGACTCAGAGAGAAGGAAAGGTTTCCTAATTTCTGAACTTCTTTACAGAACTCTTCGTCGATCAGTGTTCCGTTTGTGAAGCTGTGGAATGCTACATCATGATGTTTTTTACAAAGTTTCAGGATATCTGCTTTACGAACCAGCGGTTCTCCACCTGTGAACATGTAGAAGTAGATACCAAGCTCTTTACCCTGTGTTACAATGTCGTCTAACTCATCGTATGTAAGGTTCAGCTTGTAACCGTACTCTGCTGCCCAGCATCCTGTACATCTTAAGTTACATGCACTTGTCGGGTCCATCAGGATCAGCCACGGAATATTGCAGTGGTGAACCTCACGCATTTTACGGATTGTTTTTGTACCATAGAAAGCAGCCTCAAAACCAAGGTTTAATGCTGTCATTTTTGCTACGTTCGGATCTAACTCGTCAAGCATTGTGTTTACGAATTTCATCCATTTGTGATCCGGATTCTGAACGATTTTTTTTGCACCTTCATATGCTTCCGGTTTGAAGTTGTCGCCCATGAATCTCTGAGCCAGATCGATGATCTGAAGTAATCCTTTTTCTCTGTCTTTGTTCAGTCTTTTTAAAGCAACGTCAATTGCTGCACTGAACGCTTTTCTCTGCATAGTATGTGATAAACTTGCCACGATATGCTCTCCTTTCCTATTCCCTTAGCCATCCGTCAGGCAGATATTCACAATCCGCCATCGCTACTTGTTCACAACCAAATAACTATCATATAACTTCATTTGGTTAAATAGTTTGTTTCTTATATAAACAATTTTTCCAAACAGACACCTACTACTTTCTACAATTGTAAAAATGTGTCTGTTTTATAACATATGTTTCTTACACGACATCCGTGTCTTTGACAACACATGTTGCATTTTTAACTCTTGTATATTATAATCAACTTAAGTTAAATATCAACCGTCAATTTAATTTTTTCTGTCAATTATCCCACATTTTACCTGTACTTTGTTGGATAATTAACAGTTTCCAAGGGGATTGACTGCCGGATTTTGCCTGTTTTTGGTATAATTTAATTTGGTGTGATAAAGTGAAAAAGCAGTATTTACCAGACATGTCTGAGCAGTAAGTTTCTACTAATATAATGAGTGCAAACGAGTCAACATGCTGGTATGATTGACGAGTGGCGAAATTATCGAGTGATAAAATCACGATATAATATAAAGAAAGAATCAATGCAAACGGACAAAGGAGAGGATTGGAAATGGCAACTGACCGCCGCACAAAGTATACGAAATCGGTAATTCGACAGGCACTTTTTGACCTGTTAAAGGAAAAGCCTTTAAATAAGATCACAGTAACGGATATCTGTAAAATGGCAGACATCAACCGCAGTACCTTCTATTCTTATTATGAAGATGTGTATGCACTGCTGACGCAGATTCATAATGAGCTGTTTGAAAATATTGTGGTGACACTTGGAAATGATAACTGGTTTGATGATCTCTTGAAACTGATCGACCAGAACCGTGATCTCTGTCAGGTGCTGATCGGACCACACGGAGATTCTTCTTTTATCAGACAGCTGATGTATCTGGGATATGATAACAGTATGCGTGTCTGGCAGAAGATTTATCCAAATGCGGATGCGACGATGCTGGATTATTCCTATGCGTATCTGGCAAATGGAGTGATCGGGATTCTGGAGAACTGGGTGTGCAGTAATTATAAACTCTCGATTGAGCAGGTTGGAAAGCTACTGATGGGGATTACGATGAATGGGCTGAGTTTTCTAGAACAGGGGGCGTCGGCTTATGCTGTCGAAAATTAAATTTTTGTTTAGGGTGGCTTAAAAATTTACTACGATAGTACTCTGAATGTCCACTTTTTAGTACCAATGTCTACATTTATGTTTTGAATGTCCACTTTTATGTTCTAAATCTCTACTTTTTTAGTGGCAACATATGTGAATTTTCAGGACACACAACGTATATAAGCGGAATTTGAGAAATTTTTTCTTTGAAAGCGATTTGTTAGCTGAAAAGACCAAATTTTCAAATTCCGCTTTCATAACCTTTCGTTTTGCCAATCACAATATTACGTTTTTCCAATATTCCAGCAGCCGCTCCACACTGTAAGCCGCATTCGCCGGACTGGTAGACGGCAGCTGCACCGCCTCAATCCCAAGCCGTTTTGACAGATATTTATCATACAACTGCTTTGACTTCGCCCCGTTCGCATAAATTTTTGTAATCCGACTTCTACTTATAATATATCCCAGATCATTTGGCACAACATTCCGGATACTGCTATCACTGGATCCCGCGATATCGCAGCTTGCGATCACGTCCCACAACGCAATATGATGCCGCAGCAACATCTCTTTTTTCTCCGGAATTGTCTGTGGAACGTTTTCATGTAAAACCTGCGCCATCACTTTCCAGAAACGATTCTGGGGATGTCCGTAAAAAAACTGCATTTCTCTGGACTTCACGGACGGGAAACTTCCCAGGATCAGTATTTCGGAATTTTCATCATACACCGGTGGAAATTCATGATTTTGTCGTTTTAACTCCATACAAAATCCTTCTTTCTCATAACTTCATTTACTAAACTAAATTTTATCAGGGAAACATGATTTTCAATTACTGATATCGCTCTTTTCGAAAGGTGCATTTTGTTTTATACACTACATTCTTCTCTGCAATTTATCACGTTTCCCTGTTTTATCATCAACTATTATTTTTCTGCTTTGCCTTCATCCGTCTCTTCTTTTTTCGGCGGATCAATTCTCCGACGATAGGACAATCCTGTCATATGCGCAATATACCCTGCCAGATCATGTGTCAGCTGCTCCTTACGCACACGCCACTCCCAGTTATGTCCAAGAGTAGACGGGAAGTTCATCCGGGCTTCTTTTCCAAGTCCCAGATAATCCTGAATCGGAATGATACAATATTTTCCAACGCTGGACATTGCCATCCAGATCAGATTTTCACAAAGTTCCCCATTAGACGCATGCGGACGGTTCATGTACTCCCGAATATGGTTGCGTACATGATCCTGTGTACCATCCAGATACTGCATCAAAGTCTCATTGTCATGGGTTCCTGTGTATACCACAGAGTTCGGTGTATAGTTGTGTGGAAGATATTCGTTGTCGCTGCCGCCGCCAAAGGCAAACTGCAGTACTTTCATGCCCGGGTAACCGGTTTCTGCCACCAGATCACGAACAGACTGTGTCATGTAGCCAAGATCCTCCGCAATGATCTCAATGTTTTTCACATATTTTTTCACTTCTTTAAAAAGCGCGATACCCGGTCCCTTTTTCCACTTTCCGATGCGGGCGTTTGTCATGCCGTAAGGAATGGTGTAATACTCATCAAAACCACGGAAATGATCAATTCGAACCACATCATACAATACTTCGCAATGTTTGATACGACGGATCCACCATGCAAAGTTCTGTTTTTTATGGTATTCCCAGTCATAGATTGGGTTGCCCCAGAGCTGCCCATCGGCGGTAAATCCGTCTGGCGGGCATCCAGCAACTTCGATTGGGTTCATATCTTCGTCAAACTCAAATAATTCCGGATTCATCCATGCATCCGCGCTGTCGAAGGCTACATAAATCGGGATATCACCAATGATCTTGATACCACGCTCGTTTGCATATTTTTTTACTTTCAACCACTGTTTTAAAAACCAGTACTGCAGATATTCGTAATAACAGATCTCATCTGCAAGCTCTTCCCGGTATTTTGCCAGAACTTCCGGCTCTTTCTGGATCAGTTCTTTCTCCCAGGTGTTCCATGCCTGTTTGTCATGAACGTCCTTCAATGCCATAAATAATGCATAATCCGGCAGCCATTCTTTCTGCTCTTCCTCAAATTTCAGAAACTCTGCGTCTTCCCGTTTTTTGCTGTTTTCATATGCTTTATGTAACAATGGATTTCTGTTTTCATATTGCTTCTCATAGTCCACATAGGACGGATTCGTACCAAGCTGCGCAGACTCACATTCCGCTCTCGTCAGAAGCCCTTCCTCGATCAGTTCTTCCAGTGAAATAAAGTACGGATTTCCCGCAAAGGTGGAAAATGATTGATACGGAGAATCACCGTAACTGGTTGGTCCCAACGGCAGGATCTGCCAGAAGGTCTGACCGCTCTCCTGCAGAAAATCAATCCATTCAAAGGCACTCTTTGAAAAACATCCGATTCCATATTTTGACGGTAAACTGCTTACCGGAAGTAAAATACCACTTGCTCTCATACTTAAAAACTCCTTCTCAAACTCTGCCAAAAGAAACATAATTCTTCTCGTACTAATATGCATCATTTGCACGAAGTACTTTTGTCAGATAAATAATTCAACGTAATTTTCTATCCAAATAAAGTGCTTTTTTGACAGCGGGATTTTTTCCCGAATTATGTGTTTTATTATACTCGTTTTTCCGCTATTTCTCAACCAAAAATACACCACGGTTCACGTTCAATATATGGGAACAGGAATGCTTTCTTACTAAAAAATAGTTCACTATTTTAGCCATCCCATTCTTGGAGCCGATTCAAAAAATATCCTTACTCCAAACATTCATCTCAGTCTGAGTTGAGACTCCCACTTCTGCAAGTGGTGAGTAATAACAAGTATTTCTCAGTGGGAGTTCAATCTCCGACTGAGATAAATGCTCCGCGCGGATGTGCAGTAATTCTGAAAAGAAGATGTCAGCTTGCGCTGACCAGAATCACGCACCAAGTCTCACGTGCGTTCGACTTGAATTTTAAATCCTCATGCCTGCAATCATACAATCCTATAAATTTTCTATGAATTCACATTTTTTCTATAGAAACGCAGAGAATATTATAGTATACTGAATACATCAGAATCATTCGATTCACATTATAAAGGAGGTAAATTCATATGGCAGAAAATACAATTGGCGGATGTACAGGTAATTGCCACAGCTGTGGTTCTTCCTGCGACACTCAGACAGGCGAAAGAAAGCCAAGTTTTTTTGATAAACTGGAATCCATTTCCGAACACTTTGACAATGTAGGTGAGGACAACGTACTTCAGATGTTAAACGACATTGTTGCAGAGCTGGAAAAAGAAGATTAACTATCACAAATAACACAAGAGCAGGCGAACAACCGCCTGCTCTTTTTACATCTGCATATTCTTGTTACGTTCAAGAATGCAACGCATAACTTCTTCCTCTGTCCTCGTATCTCCCCTATACACAACCAATCTTTTTCTTTCGAAAGAATTAAGATTTTCTTTTACGCTTCTTCCTTGTATGTCCTCTGCATGCATGCTATATTAACTGTATTAACACGGTTAGTACGCTGTCTGCCATATGGGTTTTATCTCAGCCGAGAAGACTCCCACTTCTGCAAGTGGTGAGTAATAACAAGTCTTTCTCAGTGGGAGTACAATCTCCGACTGAGATAAACGCTCCACGGGGGCGCAAAACCATTGTCTGGGAGACATTGGTTTTGCGCCGACCGGAACGAAGTGTAGATGTGCAGTGATTCTGAGAAGAATATGTCAGCTTTCGCTGACCAGAATCACGCACCAAGTCTCACGTGCGTTCGACTTGAACTTTCATCCGATATATTCAATCTGACATTCAGCTAACACCATTCGTTTATTTTCACATAAGGAGATTTCTATGATACAGTTAAATTACCGCGATACGCGCCCCTTTTATCAGCAGATAAAGGATAATGTCCGGCAGCTTGTGGTCAGCGGTGCTTTGAAAAAAGATGAAAAACTGCCTTCCGTCCGTGATATGGCTGCTTCGCTGGCGATCAATCCGAATACGATCCAGCGTGCCTATCGGGAACTGGAAAGCGAAGGTTACATCTATACGTTGTCCGGAAAAGGCACCTTTGTTGCTGAGGTGGACCACTCCAACCAGTTTCGCCAGCAGGAACTGCTGCCACAGTTTGATAAGATCGTGTCTGAGCTTCTCTACCTGTCCATGCCGGTAAATGATCTCACGAACCGCATCCTTTCCTTATCAGGAAGGAGGATTCAGGCATGATTCAGGCAGAACATATTACAAAAACCTTCAACGGCTTCATGGCTTTAGACGACATGAGCCTGCACGTTCCGAAAGGAACCATTTACGGTCTCGTCGGTCCAAACGGTGCCGGAAAATCCACCCTAATCCGTCATCTCACGGGAATTTACCGCCCGGACAGCGGCTCCATCCTCATTGATGGTCTGCCGGTATATGACAATCCAGAGGCAAAAGCCAAATTCACGTACATTCCGGATGACATGTTTTATTTTTTACAGTCAAACACACTGGAAATGAAACAGTTTTATCAGGGCATTTACAAAAAATTTGATGCCGCATTATTTGACCGACTACAGGAATTTTTCCCAAATATCGATACCAAGCGCAGCATCCGCCGCCTTTCCAAAGGTATGCAAAAACAGGTGGCCTTCTGGCTTTCCATCTGTGCTATGCCAGAGTTGATGATCCTGGATGAGCCGATGGACGGTCTCGACCCTGTCATGCGCCGTCAGATCTGGAGTATCATTTTATCCAAAGCAAGCGAAAGCCGAACTACGATCCTGATCTCCTCCCACAATCTGCGTGAGTTAGAGGATGTCTGCGACCATGTGGGCATTATGCACAAGGGCAAGATTATCGTGGAACGTTCCCTCTCCGATCTGCAGGGAAATGTGTCCAAGATTCAGGTGGCATTCCAGGAAGGCATGCCGACGCTGCCGAAAGATTTTGAGATTTTACACATGTCCAATACCGGTCGTGTATACACACTGATCGTAAAAGGCAATCCGGAACGCGCCAAAATGATCCTTGAGGAAACACATCCGATGCTGATCGATATCCTTCCTCTTACATTGGAAGAAATTTTTATTTACGAAATGGGAGGAAAGAATTATGAAATCAAAGACATCCTGTTTTAATAAAACGATATTCCTCAAAAATATGACTCGGTTCTGGCCGGTATGGGCGGTTTATCTGGCGTATCTGTTTTTCAATATGACCGTGCGAATGTTCCTGAACACCCGCAATTATATGAATACCCCGGCAGTTGATCACTATTCTGCCACTCCAGCTACTAACCGCTTAATGACCATGCTGGAATGCATCAATGGAAACCTGGAACCATATGTCATTTTTTTCGCGGCACTGGTGGCTGCCCTTACCATTTTTTCCTATCTGTTCACAACCCGAAGCTGCTATATGATGCATGCGCTTCCGGTAAAACGGAGTGAACTTTTTGTAACAAATTATATCAGCGGATTTTTATTCCTGCTACTTCCACAGTTAGTCACGTTTTTATTGAACCTGCTGGTCTGCATTATCAATAATATTACGTCCGTGGAATATCTGCTGTACTGGCTGCTTTATATGATAGGCATGAGTTTTCTGTTTTATACTCTTGCGGTGTTCTGCTGTATGCTCACTGGGCATGCGGTTGCCGCTGCAGCTTACTATTTTGTAGGAAATTTTCTGTATATTGGAATTAAATCCATTGCCACACTGATCATTTCCTCCATGTGTTATGGCATGGGAATCCTTGGTGATCAGGTAAGTTATAGGCTGACAGAGACCAGAGACACGGTACTTTCTCCATTTATGTATCTGCTGGATCACGTATCCCTGACCTGGTCCATGAATGAAGATTTTACCGCACTGGAACAGATTCATATGCGCGGAAGCCTGCTGATCGGACTGTACTGCATTATCGCAGTCGTATTTTTGATCCTTGCTTACGTGTTTTACCAGAAACGTCAGTTGGAATGTACCAGCGATGTGGTTGCCTTTGGATGGCTGCATCCGTGTTTCCGCTGGATGCTGGCGCTGGTTGGAGGCTTCGGGCTCTCCTTCCTGCTTTTCAGTCTGCTCTTTGACAACACCGCACATATGACAACGGCATTATTTGTATTTCTGATTCCGTGCTCCTTTGTGAGTTTCTTCATTTCAGAAATGCTGTTAAAAAAACGTTTTCATATCTTTTCAAGGAAACGCTGGATCGAATGGGCGGCATGCATTGCACTCTGCCTGATTGGAACCGGTCTGCTGAAAGGTGATGCCTTCCGTATCGAACGCAGAATTCCGGACACGGATCAGATTGCTGCCATCTATATGTACGGCGATTATGAGCATGTATACACGGATGAAGCGGATTTTGAAGTTCTGGAGAAAATCCACCAGAATATTTTGAACCACAAGCAGGAGTATTTACCGTATTCCTACCAGCAAAATTATCTGGAATACAATCATCCTGAAGAACGAAGTGCTGATTTTGCAACCGCAACATTGTCCGACACCACAGCATCCAGCACATCAACCTCCGTTGTTTACAGCGAAAGCGATTATATCTCTTCCATTCAGCTTACCTATTATCTGAAAAATGGACGAAAAATTATGCGCCGCTATGAAATTCCGGTAACAAACGCAACACTGAAGGATGATACCACACCGGCTTATCAAATTTCTAAACTGGAAACCGGAAATGAAGATCTGCTTCGTTATCTGCTCTGCTACAATTATGAAGATGTCACCTTTGTAAACGGCACCTTAAGCCATGTAGACGAATACGGACATGATGGAAACATCACCCTGAATCAGCAGCAGACGGAGACACTGTATGAAGCACTCAAGGCAGATATCCTTGCAGGCAATTATCCGGCAGGACTTGGCATTCATGATACTGACGATAACCCAATTTACTATGACAGTTTTTACTTCTATGGACAGGTTCCTGGGGATGTGGAATACCTGACAGATATGCTGCCATCCAGAAATTCGTCAAGTACTTCCAGTGATTACAAAACAGCTTCGGCAAATACGGTAAATGCTGCCGTTCAGAATAATAAACCGACAAATTATTATTCTTCCATAGAAGTGTCATTTTCTCTGTCTAAGTCCTGTACGAACACGATCCAGGCAATGATCGATCTGGGGCTGATTGATAATGCTTCGGATCTGATGACTCAGAATGAGTATTATGATGTAATGAACGTAGATGGGATAACAGACTAATCTGATTGAAGAATAATGAATTTTTTGAGGTGAACACATAACATGAACAACACAGTTGAAATGAATGAAACACTGATCAGAAAAATGCTGGCATACTATTCCGGCGATCCTGCCCGCATCCAGCATTACACAAAAGTATATACTTACGCATCCATGATCGGACACGCAGAACATTTATCCGATGAATTGCAGCATATTCTGGAAACCGCTGCAATTCTTCATGACATCGGTATCAAAATTGCAGAAGAAAAATATCACTGTTCTACCGGATCGTTGCAGGAAAAAGAAGGTCCGGCAGCTGCCCGCCAGATGCTGACGGAATGTGGAACTTATTCTGATGCGGTGATTGATCGTGTCTGCTATCTCATCGGACATCATCATACTTACAGCAATATTGTTGGGTTAGATTACCAAATTCTGGTAGAGGCAGATTTCCTCGTAAATCTTTATGAAGATCATGCGGATAAGCAGGCAATTCAAACAGCGATTGATCGGATTTTCATAACCAAATCCGGTACAGAAATGGCACATGTAATGTTTAATGTATAAGTATGCGCTAACTCAGTGAAATTTAGCAAAACTTAATATTATTTATCATTCTGTTGTATACTACAAAAAAAGGCACTGAAGACCTATAAATTCATTGGTTTTCAGTGCTTTTTTATATTTTTTCAATTCATTTCATACTTTAATTCTTCTACCTTATCTGTATCTCCCGCTAAAAGAGCATTACAGAAAGAATTGACCATCTCTCCGTCTTTTCCTACATTTTCTTTAAACAATGACATCACACGATCTGTCATAATATTTCGAACTTCTCGGTTTGGAATTACAAGCTGGTACAGATTTCCATCCGCCTCTCCCCTCTGTGTCAGATAGCCGGTCATAAAAAGCGCACTCCAGATATGCTCTCTGGAATCATACAACTCCTTATAGGTCAGTTCTGGTTCAAGTCGAACGCACGTGAGACTTGGTGCGTGATTCTGGTCAGCGCAAGCTGACATCTTCTTTTCAGAATCACTGCACTCTACACTCCGTTCCGGTCGGCGCAAAACCATTGTCTCCCAGACAATGTGCGCCCTCGCGGAGCATTTATCTCAGTCGGAGATTGAACTCCCACTGAGAAATACTTGTTACTACTCACCACTTGCAGAAGTGGGAGTCTCAACTCAGACTGAGATGAATGCTCCGCAAGCACCCGGCGGAAGAATCCCGTCGGGTGCTATACATAAACTCTTATAAATTTTTTATTATTTCCGGCAACTGCTCCAGACTCTCTACCTGTGGTACATCTGCATCCACAGTTCCAAAACCATAAGCTGCAAACAAGAACGGAACTCCCGCTTTCCGACAAGCATTATAATCCCCCTGCGTATCTCCAAGATAATAATACTTCTCATAGTGGTTACGCTCAATCAGTGCTTTCAGATTTGCATCTTTCTGCTGTTGCGTATTGCCATAACACTCGATGTCTGCCACCAGATCACCAAGATGATAATACTCCAGAAATACTTCAATGTATCCTGCCTGACAGTTGCTGACAATACCGATCTCATATCCCATATCACGCAAAGTTTCAAACACTTTACGGATATCTCCGTACAGTTTTGCGCCAACATGGCTCAGATACTCATTCTCATCCCGCTCGCAGGCATGAATGATCTCCATCGCCTCATCCAATTTATATTCTGATAACAATTCTTTTGCAAAACAGTCCATGGTTTTTCCCATGAGACCGATCAGCTGTTCTCTGCGAATATGCATTTCCGGACAGGTCTTATTCCAAGACTCCACGATTTCATCCACAGAATCCCACAACGTACCGTCCATATCAAAAATAACTGCTTTTTTCATAAATTATGCCTCATCGATGGCTTTACCGATATCATGACGCATATATTTGTTTGCGAAATCAATCCATTCTGTTGCTGCATAAGCGTTTGCGCGGGCTTCTTTTAAGGTAGCACCTTTGGCAGTAACTCCAAGGACACGACCGCCGTTTGTCACGATCTTGCCTTCCTCATTTAACTTGCTACCTGCATGGAAACAGTAATAGCCATCTTTGTTTTCAAAATTCTCCAGACCTTTGATCTCGAATCCTTTTTCATAGGAAACCGGATAACCATCACTTGCCAGAACAACACAAACTGCTGCATTGTCCTCAAACTGCAGATTGATCTGATCTAAAGTTCCATCGATGCAGGCTTCCATCACGTCAATCACATCATTTTTCATACGTGGAAGGACAACCTGTGCTTCCGGATCACCAAATCTGGCATTGTACTCCAGAACCTTCGGTCCATCCTCTGTCAGCATCAGACCAAAGAAAATGATACCTTTGAAAGTACGTCCCTCTGCTGCCATGGCATCTACCGTTGCCTGGAACACATATTTTTTACAGAACTCGTCTACTTCTTTTGTATAGAACGGGCTTGGTGAGAAAGTTCCCATACCACCTGTGTTTAATCCCTGGTCGCCGTCTTTTGCACGTTTGTGATCCTGTGCGGAAGACATGATCTTAATGGTTTTTCCGTCTACGAAAGATAATACGGATACTTCACGACCTGTCATAAACTCTTCGATAACCATATGGTTGCCGGCAGAACCGAATTTTTTATCCATCATGATCTCTTTGACGCCAGCTTCTGCTTCCTCTAAAGTATTGCAGATCAGCACGCCTTTTCCAAGTGCCAATCCGTCTGCTTTCAGAACGATCGGCATTTTTGCTGTTTTCAGATATTCCAGTGCTTTCTGAGGATCGTCAAAATTCTCATATGCTGCAGTTGGAATATTGTATTTTTTCATTAAATCTTTGGAAAATGCTTTGGAACCTTCCAGAATTGCTGCTGCTTTGTTCGGTCCAAAGACGCGAAGTCCCTCTGCCTCAAAAGCATCTACCACGCCGCCAACCAACGGATCGTCCATGCCGATGATGGTCAGGTCGATCTGGTGTTCTTTTGCAAATGCAACCAGTTTGTCAAATTCCATAGCACCGATCGGTACACACTCTGCGATCTGTCCGATTCCGGCATTGCCCGGTGCACAGTAAATTTTATCTACACGACTGCTTTTTGCCACACTTGTTGCGATGGCATGCTCTCTTCCGCCACTTCCTACGATCAGTACTTTCATGTCAGTTCTCCTTTTTACATTCTCTGTGTTTTCTCAAGAATGCTCTCAATCTCTTTGTTATTCACGCTTTATAGATCTGAGAGTCATCTTACGTTTGATATATCAAAAGTCCATATAAGCTGACGAACGCTGTTACCTTTTTTACAAGGTATTTCAGACATCCGTCAGCTTTTATTCCTATGTATATTATTCTTCTACGATTGCTTTTCCGTCAACAACTTTAACCTTGCCGTTTGCGATCAGATCAATGGCTTTCGGCATAATGATCCATTCTGCCTCTTCCATGACACGCTGCTGTAAAATCTTCGGTGTGTCACCATTTTTTACGTCAACGGCTTTCTGTAAAATAATTGGACCGGTATCAGTTCCCTCATCTACAAAATGACAGGTTGCTCCCGTTACTTTTACGCCACGGTTTAACACGCCTTCATGCACTTTCAAACCATAATATCCGGTTCCGCAGAAAGACGGAATCAGAGATGGATGAATGTTGATGATGCGGTTTCTGTATTTCTGGATCATCATCTCCGGGATGACTACCAGAAATCCTGCCAAAACGATCAGATCTACCTGCGCCTCATCCAATACTGCTAACAGTGCCTCATGAAACTGTGCTCTGTCCTCATAATCTTTCGGAGAGATGCAGCGGTTTGGGATACCTGCCTTTGCGGCACGCTCCAGCGCATAGGCATTTTTGTTATTGCTGATGACCGTTGCGATCTCGGTGTTTGTGATTTTTCCATCTGCGATGGCATCAATGATCGCCTGCAGATTCGTACCGCCGCCGGATACCAGCACTGCAATTCTTAGCATAAATCTACTCCTTTTTCACCATCAATGATCTTTCCTACAACATATGGTGTATCGCCTGCCTGTTTGATTGCTTCCATGGTCTTGTCAACGTCTGCCGGATCTACAGCAACGATCATGCCAAGTCCCATATTGAAGGTGTTGTACATCATTTCTTCGGAAATGTCGCCTTCTTTTGCAAGCATTGCAAAAATTGGTGGTACCGGGTAGCTGTCTTTCTCTACTACCGCACGTTTACCGTCGATGAGCATACGCGGAATGTTCTCATAGAATCCGCCGCCTGTGATGTGGCTGCATGCTTTGACTGTCACGCCAGCTTCACGGATGGATTTTAATGCATTTACATAAATTCTTGTCGGAGCTAATAATGTCTCGCCAAGAGTTTTTCCAAGTTCTTCATGATAGGTATTCAGAGTTTCCTCATCCATCTGGAATACTTTACGAACCAGAGAGAATCCGTTGGAATGTACACCGGTAGAAGCCATACCGATCAGCACATCGCCGTCTTTTACCTCGCTTCCTGTGATCATATCTTTGCGGTCAACCACGCCAACTGCAAAACCAGCCAGATCGTATTCATCCTCAGGCATAAGTCCCGGATGCTCTGCTGTCTCACCACCGATCAGCGCTGCGCCGGACTGTTTACATCCTTCTGCTACACCTTTTACGATCTCAGCAATCTTCTCCGGATAGTTTTTGCCGCAGGCAATATAATCCAGGAAAAACAGCGGCTCGCCGCCTGCGCAGGCAATATCGTTTACGCACATTGCAACTGCATCGATTCCGATGGTATCATGTTTGTCCATTAAAAATGCAAGTTTTACTTTTGTACCGCATCCGTCTGTGCCGGATAACAATACCGGATCTTCCATCTCTTTGATCTTATTTAAAGAAAATGCTCCGGAAAATCCGCCAAGTCCGCCAAGAACTTCTGCACGCATGGTTTCCTTTACATGTTTTTTCATCAGCTCTACTGATTTGTAACCAGCTTCAATATCTACACCTGCTTTTTTGTAATCCATTCTGAATTCCTCCGTTATGTATCAGCACATATTTTCATGTTCTTTTATCAACGCGGATATTTGCAATCCACTTGCTCATAATCAAATAGCTCCTGCTTCACTCAACAGAAACATTGTATCCTTACTCTGACTATTTTGCGTAATTTTTATATCCGGTTTCCTGTAATTTTTCGTCTTTTTCCACTACCTGAGATTTCAGCTCCTCTGTGTAAGCTTTCAGTTTCTCTAAAAGTTCCGGATCAGAAGTAGCCAGAATCTTTGCTGCCAAAATACCAGCATTTGCGCCACCATTGATCGCTACAGTTGCAACTGGAATTCCGCTCGGCATCTGTACGATGGAGTACAGAGAATCTACACCGCCCAGATCAGATGTCTTCATCGGGATTCCGATTACCGGCATCGGGAAGATTGCTGCACACATACCCGGCAGATGAGCTGCTTTACCTGCTCCGGCAATAATTACTTTGAAGCCTTTCTCCTCTGCGGATTTTGCATAGTCAAAAAACACATCCGGCTCACGATGTGCGGAGATGATACGCATCTCATAATCGATACCGAATTTATCCAAAATTTCTGCTGCCTTTGCCATGATCGGCATATCTGAATCACTGCCCATTACAATTCCTACTTTAGCCATTTGTATGTGCTCCTTTCATCCCTCATGTAAATATTTATAACACCATCAGAGCAAAATTGATTTATCCTGATGGCTTACTACTCTGTTTACATCTTACCTTGAATCATGCAAATTTGCCAATTATATATTGTTATATTTTTTATAAGTGTCACTAATATACATCATTCGTTTCATTTGTTTTTCTAATAATTTAATAACGGCTCGTTAAGTTCTTCTGCGCCTTCCACCTGGAATAAACCGTCGCGGATAATGTCTGAAGTGCTGCCATCCGGACGAATGACTGTAATCGCACCAAGTTCATCATACGGAATGGTGATATCTGTATGGCAGTTAAAGTATGCCTTTGACATATCCTCTTTGCGAAGCAGACTCTTCTCATTATCTCTGGCAATGATCTCCTTGCCATTCGGATTGTAAACAGCGGTATCCTCTGCATGAGAATAGCAGGTATCGCCCACTGCAAAATGCGGACCTGTCTTTTCCGCGATCAGGATCGGCAATTTTGCTCCGATCTGATATTCTTTTGCCATACGATAAGCGGTTGTATTTGTTCCGATGGCAAACTCGCCCATCGGTAATGTTTCATGACGCATCAAAATATTATCACGGATATAAGCCTTGTTCTGTGCCTCATCCGCAAAGTTTCCGCAGTTGTAACTCTCGATCATACCGTCTTTGAACACAACTTCCAGATCAAGATACTGCAGACCGTTTAAAAATACTTCTGATACATGCAGCGTTCCGTTTGTTCCTGCCAGAACCGGTGACGTAAATACCTCGCCAACCGGAATATTGACATCTGCCACACAGTTTTCAAAAATTGTCTGTTTGTCCGGATCGGTCAGCGGATGAAGTGCTACTGTCAGATCCGTACGGTTGCCGCCACGACCGGTGATGTGTACTTTTGTACCAGTGTCAAGCACATCGATGATACACTGCTGCATTTTCTGATATTTCGCATAATCCAGAGTATTGATAACCACTGTCTCTGCAAAAATTTCCTTAAATTTATCACCGATCTCCGGAATCGGATAAGCAATGATCGTGAAGCTGCGCTCCTCACCTTTGATATACTCATTTGTGATCTGACCGGACATGGATGCATTGTAAACAACCAGCTCCTGCTGACGGTCATGATAATGAATTGCAGCATCTTTTTTCTCCGGTGAAAACGGCTCCTCACCAAAGACTTCCAGAACTGCCGGTCCGCCATGCTCTGCTGCCTGAATTTTATGCTGCTCAAATACAGTACGCAGTACTTCCAGACGCCGCTCCACAAATGCTTTATCAAAATAGAATGCTTTGTCTTCTTTATGATCAAAATCATACTGACGGTTTACGCTGGTTGCGTAAGCACCACGCTTGGAACCGCCACGGTTATTAAAGGAAGATGACGGCTCTCTGTTGATGGTCGCCTGCAGTCCGATTTTTTCAAAATTCTGGATGGCTGCACGGATCATGCGCTCAAATCCAATCTGATAATGAATCTGAACTGTCTTTTTCTTTTTGATATCCTTGCCAGTAATCTCAAATCCAATGCGATATCCTTCTGTATAAGTATCTGCCATGGACTGAATTTCTTCCTCGGAAAGCTGATTTAAAAATTCTGCAATGCCAAGTTCATTTTTTCCAATATAAAATCCATACTGATACAAATAACTGAGTTCAGACAGATCTGCTTTCATAATAATATTTTTGTACAGGCTGTCCACCGGATCGATCATTTCCCGGATCTGGTTCTCCACAAACACTTCACTGTAATCATGGAAATACCAGTAAATGGTCTGTTTTGCCTCCTGCACATCTTCTTCTTCGAAGCAGTTATACACCTGCACGAAAAGCTCCAGTAACAAGGTCAGTTCTGCCAGTTTTCCCTCAAAAGCATAGGTAATCGCCACATCCAACTCTGCACGCAGAAAACTTAACAACTCGCCTTCTTTTTCGCCAAAAATAGCTACTGCATAAGCCGGGTTCGCATAGCTTTCCTCATAATAAGCCGGCAGCATATGATGATATAACTGCTCCTGATCTGCCTTGCAAGTCTCCAGGCTGCGCTGCTGCAAAGTTCCATCTTTTGCCATCTGACACAGTTCCATTGTTTTTTTCAAATAAACTGCTGCCTCTGTAAAATATCCTTTGTAAAGCTCCGGCACCAGAGCTTCTTTGCTGATTTCCTCCACACGCTCTGCCACCAGTTCATATCGTTCTTCGATTGTCTCATCTAAAAAATCATTCCAAACGCTGTCACCCATATTATTTTATCTCCTGCTGATTTTTTATTTATTATTTTCATTTTTTCTATTTGTTGCTATAAAATTCAAGTCGAACGCACGTGAGACTTGGTGCGTGATTCTGGTCAGCGAAAGCTGACATATTCTTCTCAGAATCACTGCACTCTACACTCCGTTCCGGTCGGCGCAAAACCATTGTCTCCCAGACAATGTGCGCCCCCGCGGAGCGTTTATCAATAATTTAGAATTTATTTGCAAAATCACAGTAAAGCGGACATTCGCGATCCGCTTTCGCTGCTTGCTCATGAACGCAGTCGCTTTGCGACCTGTCAGTGGGAGCTTTTAACTCCCACTGACATAAGCATCCCCCCTTACCCACCGCTTAGTGCTCCACGCACTTGAAGCTGGGGAATGCTTATTCTGCGTTCAAATAATGTGTTTCTTTTGCGCTGAATCATGATTTACATCAAACCGTATATGTACATGCCGCCAAGTCCAACGGTCAGCACTGCGCCAAACACAATGCCAAGTCTTGGGGGCAATGGTCTGATTTTTGGCTCCTTCACTGCAAAAATTCCACAGATCAATGCGCCAAGTGCCAGGATCAATCCAATTAATCCCAGACCACCTACTTTATATCCACCTTCACCGGATGCCAGAAACGACTGGATCACCGCGGTACAAAATACCGCCAGCGCCGCCATTGCTGTACAAAAAGACAAAATCCCGGTAGGGGAATGTTTTAAATCCCTCATCCGGGTCTTTCGTGTCCGGCGAAAATATTCTCTTCTGCTGCTTGCCATACGTTGCCTCCTTAATGTTTTTGCTCTTTCAGCCTTCTGGCATCGGCATCCCGGTCCCGCTTGCGCTGCACCAGCGCATAGACCAGATACCCCAACATTCCACCGATTGTATTCAGGAAAATATCGTCCACATCAAAGCAGCCGGTTTTGGTTACAAGCTGAATGCATTCCACACTCAGACTCAGTTCAAAACTCGCCAGTGCTGTGAACCAGAATTTCCGTTTTTTTCTGCCCAGGATCGGGACCCAAAAACCAAATGGCATAAAAATGGCAATATTCCCAAATAAATTGGAAATCACTGCCACCGGTCCCAGAAGATCCGCATATACAATAAATCTCCGGATCTCCCTGAACGGAATCACATTGTAATGATAACTGCGCTCAATTCCGACCCGGTCCAGCATATCCGCAAAAAACAGGAAGTACACCAGACCGGCGATATACAGCGCAAACAATACTCTGCATAAAAGTCGAATTTGTTTTTTATGATTATTTATAAACATTGCCGCAATGCTTATTTTGCGCCATACTGCTCATAATATGCGTCAATGGCAGCTTTTAATGTATCATCGATGACCACTTTGCCATTGCACTCACGGTTGTACAGATGCTCAACCACCTCTGCCATAGTTACGATAGCATTTGTCTCGAAACCGTACAGATCTTTTACTTCCTCAAGAGCGCATTTCTTGCCGCCTTTTCCAACTTCCATACGATCCAGAGAAACCATCAGACCAACGATTTCTACGTTTGCAGCTTCACGTACCTTCGGAACCGTCTCTTCCATGGATTTTCCGGAAGTGGTAACATCCTCGATCATAACGACACGATCGCCGTCTTTCAAAGTACTTCCAAGGAATTTTCCTTTGTCTGCACCGTGGTCTTTTGTTTCTTTACGATCTGAGCAGTAACGAACCTCTTTTCCGTATAACTCGCTGTATGCAATAGCTGTTACAACGCTGATCGGGATTCCTTTGTAAGCCGGTCCGAATAATACATCGAAATCATCCCCGTATTTATCATGAATTGCTTTTGCATAATACTCACCAAGTCTCTTTAACTGAGAACCAGTCACATAAGCGCCTGCATTCATAAAAAATGGAGATTTTCTGCCGCTTTTCAGGGTAAACTCTCCAAATTTTAAAACATCACTTTCTACCATAAATTCGATAAACTCCTGCTTATAAGCTTCCATTCTACTGTTTCCTCCTTATTTTAAGCCATTTCTGGGATTTTTCATTTTTAAATCTGTGTTTTAACTGGAAGTTTCTTAATAACAAAAACTCTACACAGATATAAAATAAGTATACTATGCACATGTTTTTTTTTCAACTGACAAGGCAGAAATTTATAGGGCATTTTTCTTTCCTTTTGTATGTATTTTTCACAGAAAAATAAGCCTGTGCCCCCATATACTGCAAGTACACAGACTTATTTTCTTAAGTAATAATTATTCTACGCTCTCATGTCAGCTTCTTACCACCTCTGCAAAAGCTCGGATTACTTTTGCTGTAAGTCCCCAGATTACATGTCCTTCATACTGATAAAAACAAACATCTTCCTTCCGGCTTCTCCAATTATACTCACGACCGCCACAGATCAAATCATAAGGGAAATCCTCTCCGGGTTCCACCCTTGCCCGGGTGATATAGCATTTTGGTTCCGTATGTAAAAAAAACTCCAACGGAACATGAAACACCTCATCTACCTCTGCCGGACTGAATGTATTCTGATATTCTGTTACTTCTGCAGCAAAGGAATACATGATCAGCCTGCTTCCGGTATAAAGCTTATCCATATCTCCAAGGTAACAGATCTGATCCTTGTTCAACAATAATTCTTCCTGCAATTCACGCAATGCCGCTTCCCGCGGGGTCTCGCCTTCTTCCACCATACCGCCGGGCAAACAAACGTCTCCCGGCTGGTGTGCAATAGTTGCTGCCCGCACTTCAAACAGTACATCATATCCACCGCTTGCATTTTTCAGCAATGGGATACAGACTGCCGCCTGATGACACTGATCCATGCCGATAAAAGTCGGCGTATGATGCGCCAAAATATCTTTTAAATTCTCCATTTTTTATCTTCCTATAGCCAAATTTTCTGCAGGATTTCTTTCAATTCATTTGCGAAGTGAAGGAGTTCCGTATTTTCACCTGCTCTTTTCTATATTTTCAGCATAAAAGCACCTTAATAAATAGTCAAGGACTGAACAGAAAAAATACCATCCAGTCCTCTTTCACACTATTTTATCCTGCTTAAAACATATGCTGCGCTTTAAGGATCTCAGCAATTATCATATCCCGGTATTTTATCACATCTTCCGGTGTACGTCCCTGCCTGGCAGTTCGAGCTGCCATTGCTTCATCAATTCCATCTGCCAACGCAAGATACTCTTCCGATGCCTGATCCTTTCCACTGTATTTCTTTTCATATTCTCGAAAGCCGCCCTGCACGCCAAGAGACATCGTCAACAACTGTCCGGTTACCGCCATACGCAATCCCGGTCCATACATAATCGCTTTATCCACATCATCTACAGAACAAATACCATTTTCTACAATTTCTTTCGCCGCTGCCATAACACCCCATGATATTTTATTTGCAATAAAACCTTTTACTTCTTTTTTGCACACAATGGGTACTTTTCGCATAGATTGATATACCGATACCGCCATATCTATTGTTTTCTGATCAGTCTGTGCTCCACTACATACTTCCATCAATGGAAGCAGATAAGAAGGATTATATGGATGACCCACCAAAATTTTTTCCGGATACAATGCACCTTCCTGTAATTCTGTAGGGAACTTTGCAGAAGTTGCACTTGCAATCACCGTATTTTTTCCATTCACTTCCTGAATCACCCGATAAGTCTCTCTTTTTAAATCCACTCTTTCCGGTACACACTCCTGAACAAAATCAACACCGTTTACTGCCTCTCGCAAATCATTCGTAATCACAACATCCTTCATTAACAGCTCTGCCTGATCTCTTTCCACAGCCCCGAGACGTACCATAATATCCATGATATCCATAATATTTTTCTGTACATTTTCTACTGAAATCACATCATACAGAGACACTTTATTACCTGCAAGTATCGCATTTACGGCCAGACCACTGCCAATAATGCCAGTACCTGCAAATGCTATTTTATATGTTTTCATGTTTCCTCCAAATTTTTAACCGTAACTCACGCTACCTTACAAAAAAAGATGCTTCTTTATACACAATTTTCTTTACATTTTCTCCTGTATAAGTTCTGGCATCTTCACATTTTATTTTTCCTTCTTTGTATAATTCCAGACATTTAATCTGTGTTTCTGCCTGAGCAATACATTGTATTGGTGTTCCATGACAGCCAAGTATTGTATCATACCACTCCTGATGAGCAACAATCCAGATCAGAGATTTTCTGTAAGAATCCAGATTTGCTCCCTGCAGACACATATATATCGTCCGGTCAGAGATACAGTCTCCGGAAAATAAAACCTTTGCTTTTCGATCAAGGAATCCCAGACTGCCAGGCGTATGCCCCGGCAGTCTGATAATTTCCAATTTACGATTGCCAAGGTCTATCATCTGACCATCCGTAAGAGTATGTATATGGCATGATTTATGATGCATTTCAAGATAATTCTGAATTACATCTGTTTCTTCTTTTGCAACATATAGTTCAGAGAAAAAAATATCTCCACCGATATGATCGTGATGAGTATGTGTATGGCACACAATAACGTGATTGTCATAAAGTGCCTTTACTGTTGTTTCCAGTGAAAGCTCTCCAAATCCAGTGTCAATAAGAACTGCTCTTTCTCTGCCTTTCACAAGATACATCCATACATTTCCATCTTTTATTGCAATAATATCTGGCACAATCTCCTGATAACTTAACATACCTTTTCCTCATCTAATCCTCTTCCAAATATGGTAAATGATATTTTTGAGCTTTACGATAGAGAGAAGACGGATAAATTCCCAGCAATTTTGCTGCCTTGTTCGCATTTCCGGTTTTCTTTAGGGCAGCTTCAATCAGATGCTTTTCAAATTCATCTCTCAATTCAAACAACGTTCTTTTTCCGTCTAAATAATCCATTTTATTTTCTTCTGGAATTACTTTCCTGTCTTCTACCGTCCATTCATCACCTGTCTGCGATGAAAATGCCAGTTGTTCATCGTCTGCATTCCCACTGCTTTCTGTGTCAGAAAGAGTATTTTCCACTTTTTCAAATAAACGGTCTACCTGCAAATTATCACATTCCAGTCCGTTTCTCTGTAAAAGCTCCAACAATTCATTTTTATCTAACAGCGCATTTTCTTCCGAACAGATCACATAATATTCAACCAGATTCTGTAATTCACGCACATTGCCAGGCCAGTTATACTCTTCTAAAAGTTCCATATTAGCCTCCTGCATCTGAACCATCCGACCATAATATTCACCATACTCATACAGAAAATGCTGAATTAATCCACGTATATCCTCTCGTCTCTCCCTTAATGGTGGAAGACTGATCGGGAATACATTGATTCTGTAATACAAATCTTTCCGAAACTTTCCTTCTCTCACAGACTCTTTCAGATCTGCATTTGTTGCCGCAATTACTCTGACATCTAACCGTACAGGCTGCGTACTTCCTATCCGATAAATTTCACCCTGTTGCAAAGTTCTGAGTAATTTCGGTTGTAATTCCAGCGGAAAATCTCCGATTTCATCTAAAAAGATGGTCCCATGATTTGCCACTTCAAATAATCCCAGCTTTCTGGATACCGCGCCGGTAAAAGCACCTTTTTCATATCCAAACAACTCTGCTTCCAACATATTTGCCGGTATCGCTGCACAATTCACCCGGACATAAGGTTTATTACTTCTCCGGCTCATTTGCTGAATACAATTTGCAACTACTTCCTTACCGGTTCCTGATTCTCCACAAATCAATGCTGTTGCATCTGTTATGGCAACTTTTCGAATCAATCCCCGTACTTCTTTAATTGCCGGTGCTTTTCCAAGAAGACTTATTTCTGCCGGATTACCTTCTTCAAATATTCTGACACTGTTCTGCTCACTGACCAGTTTTTTCATTTCCTGAAATCTTCGAAAGATTTCAGATTCCGGAGCTAACGTAATCACTACATGGGTCAGATTATGATCTCTGTCAAAAATCGGTACACCTGTTACAAAACGACTCTTTTTATTAGGTGCTTTCAACCCGTTATTGCCAAAGGAAATGGTTCTTCCACTCGCAATTACCTGTTTACTGATGGATATATTATACGGTTCCTTTTTTCCTATGATATGTTCATCCAGCCCCGTATCTCGCATATACTGTTCATTCATATACTGAATGTAGCCCTCACCATCAGTGATGCATAATGCCTGATTATAATTCAGACAGAATTCTCTCACATCAACGGCCTCACAGTTCACTTTCATCAGATATTGAACGATTCTTTTTAATTCTCCGGCAATTTTGGAATCACATTTACTGCTGTTTGTTAAAATATGCAATTCTTTGATAATACCTAATAATTCATCTTTATAAACCATACTTTTACCTCTGATCTTCCCGTTAAATCCTGAATTATATTATACATTTATTTCCATTCATCAACAACCAGATTTATGGCATATAAAATGCTTTATTTCCTAATCATTTATCTCCTCTGCCGAAAACTGCTGACGTCCAATCATCTTATCATTTATGCAGACCGCATTCACAATACCAAGAACAGCAACACAGATCAGTACCACATATGGCACAGTATAACCACCCGTTATTTCACGCAGATTTCCAATAAACGCATAAGAACATGACCGGACAGCAACACAGATTGGGTAAATAACCGCAAATGCATTGGCATAATCATACCGTCCAAAAACTGTAGTTGTCATGGCTCCCATAATATTTCCGGAGCCTCCAATCATGCCCCCTACCATGACAATCGCCGGATAAATCACCCATTGAAATGGCAGGATCAACAAAGTAAGTTCCATGGCACACCAGATAAAAAAGATAATTACCGTTGCTCTGCTTCCTTTTTTTGCATCAATCACACCAAATAAATAGCTCAGTGGGATGGCAACAATTGCACCAACTGTCATCATTGTCATTGCTGTAGAACGTTCAAATCCATGTGACATAATAGACGGAATCAACTGACTCATCACCGAATTGCCTATAAGCATATTCAATCCACCTACTCCGACTCCAATCTGCCAGACCTGACGATTTGTCAGTAATTTTTTAATCGTCCATGGACTTGTTTTCTTATACTCCATTCCTTTTTCATGTATTTTCTGCGCCATTTCTCTGGTCATCGTTTTTTCATTATCCGGAAAGCATCCCTTATCTTCCGGATCATCCCGAAGCCAGAAAATAGATATTAACAACAACACTACAAATCCAACTACCATAATATCAAAATGTCCGGTAAATCCTGCAATTTTTCCACCAAAGCGAATCAGCCATAATACAGTCGCTGTTGCGATCAACGGGCCCATTGTTGCCCATCCAAGCGCTAATCCTGACTTACTTGGAAACCAGTTATTAATACACAAATTTCGAATAACCATAATTCCACTGGATGATGCAGTCAGAATCAGAATTGCCACAAAATACATTTTCGGACTTTGCACTCTTCCCCATAAAAACATTCCTGTTGCTGCCAATGTCATTGACAAAATAGCCGTTTTTCTGGCTCCGGCTTTTCTGGCCAACTGCGTATAACCTATAATAATGATAATCGACACCCACCCAGCAATAGAGGAATAGGTAAGCAGATTTGCCGAGGACCATCCAAATTTATCAACAAATAATCCAACATAGGTATTCAGACCGTCATTCATACTTCCGTTTGAAAAATATCCGAATCCCATCATCAGCAAAATAACAAGCCAATGCGTCATGCCAAAATTACTTTTTGCATTTTTAGCCAGTACATTATCCTTTTTCATACCATTCTCCTTTTCCTTTGCATGCTACTACAATCCTATCCACCGATTTGTGTTGAAAATCCTTTTTCTGAAAACATTGCAACAATTGCTTCCTGCTTTTGTGGATCCAATTTTGTATTTTCCGGAATGGTATATTCTAACCCTATCTGATCATATTTGTTCGCTCCAAAACGATGATATGGCAAAATATCAATTCTTTTCACAGACGGAATCTGTGTAAGGAGTTCTGAAATATCCGATAATTCCTGCATATCATCATTATAACCGGGAATAACCGGAATCCGAATAATCACCGGTTTCTGCCATTTTCCTAACATTCTGAGATTTTTCCAGATAATTTCATTATCAACACCTGTATTCGCTTTGTGTCGTTCCCGATCCAGACCTTTAATATCAAATAAAACAAGATCTGCCTTCTGTAATATCTGGCGTCCCTCTTCGGTATCCACATAACCACAACTATCAACTGCCACCTGAATGCCCTCCTCATGAAGACGATCCATCAAAGGTAATACAAACTCTGGAAACCAGGTTACTTCCCCGCCTCCAATTGTTACACCTCCACCGGTCGCATCGTAAAATGGCTTGTCTTTTTTCAGGTAATTAACCATTTCATCCACTGTATAATATGACCCAAAAGGTTCCAACGCTCCCCGATAACAGAAATCCGCACATTTACCACAGACATTACATTTTTTCCGATCAATTTCTATTTCAGATCCGTCAAATGAAATCGCATGTTCCGGACATAGCTGCACGCATCTGCCACAGTTATCGCAATCCTCTCTGATAAATTTTAATTCCGGTGCAAAAGACTGGCCTTCCGGATTACAGCACCATTTACATTTCAAGGGACATCCTTTCAGGAAAATAGTTGTCCGTACTCCCCAGCCATCAACAAAGGATCCCTGCACTTTATTAAAAATAATAGCTCTTGTTTTATCGCACATAAATGTCTCCTTTCAGAAACGCCAAATATTTTTATTCTTTTTGAGGGGAGAATGATCTCCCCTCATTTTACAGACTCTCCATCTCAATCCGGTTAATAATATCATTCTGCAATATCGTACTTAACTCTACAAAATATGCGGAATATGTCGATACACGAACCAGCAGGTCTTTGTACTGTTCCGGATGTGCCTGCGCATCACGAAGAGTCTCTGTACTGACAACATTAAACTGTACCAGAAATCCTCCCATCTTGTGAAACGTCCTTACCAGTATCGCCAGTTTCTTTATTTTTTCGTCACTTGATACTGCTTCCGGGTTCAATCGAATATTTAAAACCGAACCGTTACAAAATGACAGCGGATTCAGTTTTGCCACAGAAGCCATCGTAGCAGTAATACCGCTTACATTTCGTCCCTGATGTGGTGATATTCCACCTTCTGCAATTGGTTCACCTGCGTGACGTCCATCCGGCTGTGCACCGGTATCATTTCCCATCATAATATTTGCGGTTATCGTTCCTGCACAACAAATTGATTTTGAATCAAATGGTCCCGGTATTTTAGCAATTTCACCTGCACAATATTCCAAAACATCATTTACATAAAAATCTACTTCCGGAATATCATTTCCGAATTTTGGTTCTGCGCAGAAATCACGATACATGGATTCATAGCCTTCCCAGTTAGCATCTAACGCATCCATCACCTGATCCATCGTATATTTCTTTTTATCAAACACAAGATCTTTTAACGCATATAAACTGTCGCCCATATTCGGTGCACCGGACAATGACATTGCACAGGATCTGTATGCAGCCGCACCTCTCGTAATATCTGTTGCCTTATCAATACAACCCTGCATCAACGCAGACTGCAGAAGGCATGGAGAATATTGTGCAAACATCAGCTTATCCATATTTTTATAGAGATGCATATATGGAACTAAATAACTGAATTGCTTCTTAAATGCACTGTACACTTCTTCAAATGAGTCAAACTTCCTTGCATCACCGGTCGATATACCCAATTTTTTCTTTAACATCGGAGAATATCCGTCATGTAATGCCAGATCAAAAATGAGTGGCAGATTAATCATTCCACCCGGAAGATCCAGAGAATAGCCCGGAACCGAAGGTGAATTACATCCTGTAATCGCACAGGTATTTGCAACTTCCAACGGACGTCCCATACTCAGGAACTGTTTTACAACAACATTTGTACCAATGAATTTCATCTTTCCACGTAAATATGCCGCTGTTCTTATCGCCTCTTCCACAAAATCCTGCGGTGTATTTTCACTGGTCATAACCATTAAATCTTCTGTCAGACCATATCGTGCAGCTTTCATAAAAATATACGAAAGTTCATTTACTGCACTTGTGCCATCCGGATTGTTTCCACCAATCGTATTTCCAAGCCGGGAAGAAAGTCCACCATAAATTTTAGCTGCCGGTGTAGAGTAAACCGTAAACTGGCCATTCTGGCGAATCAAAAAGCATCCAACCAGTTCTACTGCGTCTTTATCCGTAATTCTTCCGGCTTTGATATCAGCCTGATAATATGGATACAGATACTGATCTACCCTTGCCATAGATGGTCCGGCTCCCCATGCTTCATTGTTCAAGCCACAGTAAGTAAACCAGGCCGCCTGTAATGCCTGCCATAATGTTTTCGGTGGATTTTCCGGAACAGTTCTGCAATTATCTGCAATCTGTAATAATTCCTGTTTTCTTTTCTCATCGTTCTCCTGCATTGCCATAGACTCTGCCAGATCAGCATATCGATTTGCGAAAATAACCAGTGCATTCAGTGAGCGTTTCATGCACAGCAAATATTGTACTTTCTTATAACTGTCAATGTTTCCAATGGTGTCTTTTTTTAACTCTTCAATTTTTTGATCTATTTCCGCTTTTAGACCGACAACTCCTTTTGATAAAATTGCTTCAAAGTCTGTAGCAATATGACCAAAATACTGCGTATTCAGGCAGAATCCTCCACCTCCAATAATCGGTCCGTTTGCAAACTTGAATTCGTCCGGTATCTCTTTTTGCCAGTGGTCAAATAAAGATTTTCCCTTCCAGTATTCACAACAGTCTCTGATGATTTCTTTGTCTTCTTCTGAAACCTCAGCATAGTTTTCCTGTTCCCTTGTATGAAAAGAGTCCATTTCTTTTGTATACCAGGATGAATTCACTTCCGGACTTAACGGACCTCCTCTTACCTTTCCTGTCGGACGTCCTACAATCAGTTCCTGATCACCGATTCCGATCGTCAGATGATTTAATATATTTTCCAATGCCATTGAGCGTCTGTATTCAATTGGATATTCTTCTGTTTCCCGGAAAGTTTCTGTTGTATATTTTGCTTTTTCCACACAGACTTCCGGTTCCACTAACATAGCATTTCGTAAAAATAATAACCGTTTTTCTGCTTCTGGTGTAATATAGTCTTTGTTTTCCACCATTTATCTCCTTTCAATTCCATTTACAAAATTATTTAACTTTCTGCCATCTTTTCCGTTTTACTTTTTGCAGGTTTATCTTTCACTACAAAAACAGTCAGTAATGCCACTACTACGAAAATTGCTGCACAATAGTACCATAATGCAGAATAACCGGCGAAATCAATTACCACACCTGCGATTAGTGCTGCAAATCCCAATCCGATTGCATTTGCCATCTGGAAAGTTCCTGTAGCAACCGGAATTCGATTTGCCGGACACCGGGTAAGCAGACAGCCATTTAACGGGGCTTTGATACCAGCCTGGCCAATACCATAAATCAATCCCAGAACAGCCCAGTTTGTCATTCCATTTGCCAGGCAGAGATATACCCCTACACAAATTGCACAACATGGAATAATAATCGGTTTACAACCAAATTTATCCTGAAGAGGTCCCTGATAAAAACGGCTTAAAAATTCTGTAAGTGCCTGCGTACTGAAGAAAATAGCTGCTGAAACTCCACCATATGTAGCTGCTACGTATGCAGTCAGGAAAAACATGGTACAATGACCAAAAGATGCAATAATCATTGTGACAGAAGCCGGAAGTGCTGATTTTTCAATTACTTTCCAGATTCCCTTATATTCTTTTCCATTTTCATCATATTTTGCTGCTTCTTCTGCTTTTTTATCTGTTGCAACTACCTTTGTCTGCGCTTCCATCTTCTTTTTGCCAGGAACAAGAATTGCTGCAAGAACCAGACCTGCAGCCATAATTGCCGCAATCACAACAAAGAATTTAAACCAGTTCGGATTACTTGTATCACCGATCAGCAACACAGCAAGCCATGGACCAAGTACAATCGCTGCTGCCTGTGGGATTCCTACAAACATACTGGATGCAAATCCCATATGTTCTTTTGGAATACGCTCTGCTGCCAGCGAATTGGCCGTTGTATAGGACCATCCATGACCAATACACTGTAAAACACGAAATACACAAAATCCGGCAAATGTCATAAAGATACCACATGCGCCTATCATAGCTGCAAAAATTCCAAGTCCGACCAGCATCACTGCTTTACTTCCAAATTTCTGTGATAACGGACCGGCAGATGGACGAATAACCATTGCAAGAAACGTCCATGCCATGCCGATCATTCCATAAACTGTTGCTGATCCATGAAGATATTCTAACACATAAACAGATAAATAATTTGCCATTGCCTGATAACAGATACTGATAATCACAATAATAAGAATCGGGACTATCATCGGAACCCACCACATATTTTTTTTCGCTGTGCTTTCCATACTTTACCTCCCAGTATTATATACTTTTTCCTCTCACTTTTAAAATGGACACTCTGTAATCTTATCAACTGGCCATTTTGTCAAAAGTTCATAACCATCTTTTGTAACAACCACATCTTCTTCCAGACGAACACCGAATTTTCCATATTTCGGGTCTTCTCCACCCGCCCAGGTTTCAACGGCTATTACCATACCTTCTTCCAGTTTTTCAATAATTCCAGCCTGTACCGTACCCGGTTTAAAGCAGGCCGGAGCTTCATGTAATGATAATCCAAGACCATGTCCCAACGCATATCCTGCTACATCCAGCCACTGATCATATCCCCAGTATTGTGGAGTCTTTGGCCAGCCTTCACAGATATCGGCAGTTGTATTTCCCGCTTTGATTCCTTTCATTCCTTCGTACAACATATTACGGCATTCCTCATATACCGCATTCTGAATTTCTGTCGCTTCTCCACATACAAACGTACGATAATAACAGGACTTATATCCCATATAGGAATTGCCATTTACATCGATACAGATCACATCCCCAGGTGCAATCGCCCGATCCGTATAATCAATATGAAGTGGATTGGTTCTCGGACCGGATGAGCATACAAACTCCTGTGTTTCATCTGCTCCGAGTTCATAAAGTTTTTTCATACCAATTCCTACCAGATCACATTCTCTGATTCCAGGTACAATCGCTTTTTTCATTTCATAAAAAGCTGCATCTGCAGACTCACAAGCCAGACGCATGCAGGCAATCTCATCTTCATTTTTGATTTTTCTTGCCTCAAACATCATATCATGTGCAGATTTTACCTTTGAAACGCCCTCAGCTTTCAGAGCAGCGCTTACCAGCAATTCCAATGTACAACCATCCAGACCGACTGTACCATCCATTAACCCATGTTCTTTTATGATTGGAATAATTTTTGCCATATGTGGTGCGAGATCTGATACCTTCGAACACCATTTTAATCCCGCCGGCGGTGCCCATAAACGATTTTCCATCCATGGCATTTCCTCTCTTAATGCATAAGCTGAAAAACTCGTTGTTAAAAATGCGTGCGGCTCACCGTTTTTTGGTAACACAACAAACTGTGCCTGACTGTAACGGCATGGAACCGTCGGATAACCTCCACAAATATAACGAATCGAATAAGCATCCCATGTGATCAGAACATCAATTCCGAATTTTTCCATTGCTTCTTTTGTTCTTTTCAGACGATAAGCTCTCATCCGTTCCCAGTCAATTCCACCCAGTCGATCCATAGACATTCTTCCATTTGTCCCTGCATACATAATACTTTTCCTCCCATTTTTTAATCATTTAATTTCATTGCAGCAGCTAATGCAATACACATATATTTTGTCTCTGTCATTGAAGCTCTCGAGCTCAGTATGACAGGTACTTTCGTTCCCAATATCAGTGATCCCACAGGGATTCTGCATGTCTGTGTGATTGCTTTTGTTGTACAGTTCGCACAGGTCAGATCCGGAAATACAAGCAGATCTGCATCTCCTGCTACCGGACTGTGAAATCCTTTGATTTCTGCTGCTTCTTTATTGATCGCAACGTCATATGATATTGGGCCTTCTATCAGACAATCTTTGATAATACCTTCCTGGTTCATACGCTTTAGTTCTGCTGCCTCAACGCTGTCCTGCATTTTTGGATTTACAACTTCCACCGAAGCTAAAACACCTACTTTTGGCTGCTCATACCCCATTGCAATTAACGCTTTCACTGCATTTTCAATAATCTGCCGCTTTTCGTCCAGAGTCGGGTTCATACAGATTCCCGCATCCGTAAATGCGATCAGCTTATGATAATGCGGTAATTCCCGGATTGACAGCATAGATACCAGATTTCCCGTTCGCAAATTGTTCTCCCGTTTTAAAATGGTGTGCATAAACTCTTTTGTATGCACCAGTCCCTTCATAATACAGTCTGCTTCCTGTTTATTTGCCAGATCTACAGCAATCTGGCAGGCCTTTTTATGATCCGTTTCATGAATAATCCTGATATTATTCTTCTCGCAGCAATATTCTGCCAGCATTTCGCCGATCAGTTCACTGTCTCCGATTAAAATCGGTGATATCAGGCACTCATGGTATGCACGTATAACCGCTGCAATTGTATTTGCATCTTCTGCGGCTACCACTGCGCATCTTGCCCTTTTATTCATACTCGAAACCTGTTCTATTAGCTGGTTAAATTTCGTATAAATGGTATCCACCTCCTCATTTTTACTACCTTCTTATATTTGCAATTTTTATGCCAGATTATATGCTCTATATAGCGCCTTATTTATGTCGTACAGCATAATTTTTATGCTTTTTGACATATCATTATGTTATTCAACATAATCACTTTTTTGAATACATGCTTCCAAAAATTCTTTATAATCCGAATATCCTTCCGGTACCCAGGTATATTCCTTTGGTAATTCTTCATTTAACAGCACCCGCATGCCGCCATTTGCCAGTGCCTGCATTTCATGCTCTCCCGGAATCACTTTTACCGGAGCCAGGAAGGAAACACGATCCGAAATCCATTTCACCAGCATTTCAGAATACGCAAGTCCTCCGGTCAGAATAATGCAGTCCATCTTTCCACTGTTGCATACGGAAAGTTCTCCAATTCCTTTTGCGATCTGATATGCCATATACCAGTAAATCATTTTTGCTTTCTCATCACCCTGCGCAATCATTTTTTCCACGCTGCGTGCGTCATGAACACCAAAATACGCAACCAGTCCGCTGTTTCCCCGCATTTTGTGAGCCATTTCTTCTTTGGAATATCTTCCGCTGTAACACATATTGATAACATCTGTGACAGGAATCCGACCTGCTCGCTGCGGTGACATCGGTCCGGCATCATCAAGTAATGTGTCAATCATACGCCCACCGGAATGAAAAGCCATGGTGATACCACCTCCCATATGAACAGTAATCATATTGCAGTCTTCATATTTTTTCCCCATTTCTTCCGCAATCTCTCTGGCTACCATTTTTGAATTCAGACAATGAGAAGTAACAAATCTTTTCACTTCCGGAATTCCCGTATAATGCATAATTTCATCTGCATCATCAGCAGATACACCGTCATAAAACATGGAAGGTATTCTATATTCTTTTCCGAGAATATAAGCAATAATTCCAGCCAGTGAAGATACATGCTGGGAACGTGGCGCATAGCGAAGCATTGTCTCCACATGCTCCGTTATCATATATGCACCGCTTTTCACACCATTAATTGACCCTCCACGTGCAACGATCATATCAACCTCAGACATATTGATTTTTTCTTCTTTTATAAAATCCTTTACTGTATCCAGACGCAGTTGTAACTGGTCGATCATTCTGACACAATCTTTTATTTTCTCCAGATCAACCATCAAATCCCGTTCCAGCACCGGTGTTCGTTCTTCATATAATGCTACTTTTGTTGACGTGGAACCAGGATTAATAATCAAAAGCTTCTTCTTTTTTTCCATAGCTTACTTACCCCATTGCTGTTAATCCACCATCCGGATAAATAATCTGTCCGGAAACAAAATCAGACGCTGCAGATGCCAGAAAAATTGCCGGTCCCACACAATCTTGCGGTTCTCCAATTCTCTGAAGCGGCATATTAGCTGCTTTTGCGGCACGTTCCTTTGGATCAGACGGAAGAATTCCTTCCATCATCGGAGTATATGTAATAGTTGGACCGATGGCATTAACATATACATACGGACCAAGATCCTTTGCAGCCATTCTTGTCAGCATATCAACTGCGCCCTTGGTTGCCCCATAACCGGAATTTCCTCCACCACATGCCCGGATCCCACGAACCGAAGACAGATTTATAATTTTTCCTTTTCCAACATCTTCTTTCATATGTCTGCCATAGTATTTCATGGTCAGCATAACTGACTTCACATTTACCTGAAACATCTGATCCCAGACCTTTGCATCCATTTCTGTAATAGGATATTTTTTATTAAATCCCTGTGCATTTACAAGAATATCTATATGCTTTAATTGCTGTACTGTTTTCTCATATAATTCTTTTACACTTTCTTCTGCTCCTGCATCTACCGTATAATAAATGACTTCACATCCGCAGGATTCCTTTATTTCTTTCTGTGCCCGCTGCAGACTTTCCACTTTTCGACTTGCAATCACCACGTTTGCTCCATACATGGCCAATCCCTGCGCAATTGCCTGTCCTATTCCACCTGCGCCGCCAACAACCACAGCATTTTTTCCATTCAGATCAAATAAATTTTCTGCTATTTTCATTTTTACCTCTCCTTCCTTAACACATTTCAAAAATACCTGCTGCACCCATGCCACCGCCAATACACATTGTGACCAGAGCTCGCTTTTTATGGCGAACTTTTAAATAATCCAGGGCCTTACAGGTCAGGAAAATACCGGTTGCCCCCATGGGATGTCCCAATGCCATTGCGCCACCCCATGGATTTATTTTTTCTTTCGGTAATTTTAATTCTCTGGTACAGGCAATATCCTGTGCCGCAAATGCTTCATTTAATTCAATCACATCGATATCTTCCAGTGTCATATCTGCTTTTTTCATTGCCTTGGGGACAGCATAAATCGGTCCAAGCCCCATGTATCTGCCGTCACATCCCCCCACTGCAAACGATACAAATTTTGCGATTGGCTTAATTCCTAACTGTTCTGCTTTTTCTCTGCTCATTAAAATTGCAAAAGCAGCGCCATCGCTCATCTGCGAAGATGTTGCCGCTGTCACAACACCATCTTCTTTAAAGCAAGGTTGTAACGATGAAACTTTTTCCAATGTCGTCCCTCTTCTGATTCCCTCATCCCGGGTTACAACAATCGTATTTCCATCCGTATCTTTTCCTGTAACCGGAATAATGGACATATTCAGATAACCGTTGTCCTGTGCCTTGGCAGCACGCCGATGGCTTTCTACTGCCATTTCATCCATTTCTCTTCTGGATATTTCATATTTTCTGGCAACATTTTCCGCAGTTAATCCCATACTGATATAGGCACCTTCACAATTTTTTACCAGCCAGGGATTTCTCTCTGATGGATCTGCCGATTTAAAAGTATGTGTCATATCTTCTATGCCACCAGCAATCATGACTTCCTCCTGTCCACACATAATCGCATTTGCACAGGTTGCAATTGCCTGAAGTCCTGAGGAGCAATATCTGTTAATGGTCTGTGCACAGATACTGTCCGGGAGCTGTGCACGCTGTATCACCTGACGCGCAACATTTAAATTCAATGTCTTAACCGGCATTGCACACCCAAGAATCAAGTCTGAAATCCATTCCGGTTTTAACTGCGGAACCTGTGCCAGCACTCCCTTTAAAGTTTCTGCCGCCCAATCCACCGGATGCACATTTGCCAGAGCACCTTTTTTTGCTCTGCATACAGCACTTCTTCCATATGCTACTATTACTGCTTCCTGCAACATTTTTTCTATCCTCCATTCCTTTTTTTGCATTTTGTATTTTTCTTACGCCATACAATATTGCAAATATAATGCCAGTAATATCAGCCTCAAAATTCCTCTGTCTGTACTTATTTTTCCACAAATATGTCAATCAGCATAATCACATTATGTCGTTTGGCACACAAATTATGTCGTTTAACATATTTTTATTTCTGTTCCGGGCAAATCTCCCGTCCAAACTCTGGCATCTGATTTGCATGTTATCTACATATCAAACTAATACGAAGAAAGGATCTTTTATATTATGAAAAAAACAATTATCACCGCAGCACTTACAGGTGCAGTCACACCGGCAGGATACCAAATTCCGGAAACTCCAGAGCAGATTGCTGAATCCGCATACAACTGCTGGAAACTGGGTGCCGCTATTGTTCATTTGCATATGAGAGGCGAAGACGGTTACGGTACCATGAATAAAGAACGTTTTCGCCAGACGATAAAACTCATTCGTTCTCATAAAGATTGTGATGTAATTATAAACTGTACTTCCTCCGGTGCCTCAAAAGCGCACCCTGCCACCAATGAAGAACGTATGGCTCATCATAAAGAAATCCCCGGTATTGAAATGGGCACTTATGATGCCGGAACCTTTAACTGGGGATGTATCGGAATGTTTGAAAATACCGGTGAATTTTTAAAAAATCTCGGAACATTATATAAAGAGAAGGGAATTAAGCCAGAATGTGAGATTTTTGATTATGGAATGCTGACCAACGTGGAATATTTCAGAAAACAGGGTATTTTAACGGATCCCATTCATTACCAGATGTGTCTTGGTGTAAAAGGCGCCATGGATGCCACTGTTGAAAATCTGGAATATTTAGTACGACATCTGCCTGAGAACTGTACCTGGTCCGGCTTTGGTGTTGGTGCCGGACACATGCCGATCATATATGCATGTCTTGCACTGGGCGGTCATATCCGGGTTGGACTGGAAGATAATGTAGTCTACGGAAAAGATAAAAATGGAAACAAAATTTTTGCAACAAATGAACTGCTTGTACAAAGAGCTGTAACGGCAATTGAAACTTTCGGTAACGAAGTCGCTACTCCTTCCGAAGCACGTGAAATACTGGGCATTCCGCCTTTGAAAATGGATGAAATTCGAAAAGAACTTGGAATTGATTAATTATTACAGAAAGGATTTTTACTGATGGAAGTCAAAAATAAAGTAATCATCATCATTGGTGCCGATCACCCTGCCGGATATGCCCTGATGCATCTGTTAAACGGGGAAAATACATTTATCTATGCATATGGTGCTTCTCTGTCATTTGATTTCAAAAGAAAAACTAATATTACATACCACTCCTTTTCGCCTGAACACATTACTTTTTTACAGGAAAATATTCAGGAAATTTATAACATTCATGGCCATATTGATACCGTATTTTGTATCATCCCCGATTCTGTTCCAGAAATAAATGTAACAGACTTAACTCCGGAACTTTTACAGCAGGCAATGTTAAAAACAACCTATTGTGCATGGAAATCCACTTTGTATGCTGTCCCATATTTAAAAAATGCAACACATGGAAGCGTTATTTTTATAACATCTAACAGCCATCGACATATCTCACCAGATAACAGTTTATCTTCCTTGTGCAGCGCTTCCATTGAATCAATCACAAAAAATTTTGCTTCTGAAGTCGCTGCCTTTGGAATCCGTATATGTTCCGTTGCTGCAGACATCAGGGCGACTCCTGACCAGATTGCTTCCTGTGCAATGTTTCTTGCCTCTGAACAGGCTTCTTATATCACAGGAACTATGATCGAAGTCAGCCCATTACTTTAAAACAATTATTTTACATTTATCATGGAGGCAAACAAAATGAATATTAATTTAAAAGGGAAAGTCGCCGTCATCACTGGTGGCACAAGCGGAATTGGAGCTGCTGCAACAAATCTGTTTTTAGAATCAGGAGCTTCCGTCTGTGTGTGCGATGTCAGACAGGATCTGATTGATCAGATAAATGAGCGTGCAATTTCCATGCATCTCCCGTTATCAGGCATCGTTGCAGACATTACCAACCATTCCCAGATGGAAAATTTATTAAACAGAACCATTGAAAAATTCGGAAAAATTGATATTTTCATCAATAATGCCGGGATGGGATGTCCGGATGGTTTTCTTACGATTAATGATAACCTCTGGTTTCGGGAAATAAATGTAAATTTAT
The DNA here is from genome assembly GCF_003481835.1 of Roseburia sp. OM02-15. Lineage (NCBI taxonomy): Bacteria > Bacillati > Bacillota > Clostridia > Lachnospirales > Lachnospiraceae > Roseburia > Roseburia sp. OM02-15. The sequence continues at coordinate 120,095 of NZ_QULX01000007.1, read as the reverse complement.
CTGCCGTTATCGATGCCTGCAATCTCATTATTCCATATTTTGAAAGACAGGGATATGGCTGTATTCTGTCGACATCCTCCTTATGTGGCCGAATTGCTGCAACGGTGCGAAGTATCTACGCAATCACCAAATGCTGTGTAAATGTATATACCAGTTCACTTGCAGAGGAATTAGCCGATAAAAATATTCGGGTAAATGCCATTGCTCCCGGCATGGTAGGCACTGATATGGTCAAAAAAAATCATCCGGATCCGGACGACTATCGTTCCCTTGGAAAAAGTTCTATGTTACAACGAATGGGAGAACCGGAAGAAATTGCCGCAGCTATGGTCTTTTTAGCCTCTGATCTTGCAAGCGGTATCACAGGAGAAGTTCTTGAAGTTACCGGTGGCAAATGTGTTGTTCAGGATCCAGACTATTCATGGAACATCAGCAATCCCCTTCTTTCTTAATATAAAAACGGGGGCTTGTACCGCAAGCCCCTGCCCCCTCTTATTTTTTATACAAATCATTTTTTATAACCAGATTTTCTGCAGGATTTCCTTCAACTCATTTGCGGAGTGAAGGAGTTCCGTATTTTCTTTTTCGTTCAATGGAATCTCCAATACCTGCTGCACACCGTTTCCGCCAACGATGGCCGGTACACTGATACACAGATCTGACAGTCCGTACTCTCCCTGCATCAGACTGGAAATCGGCAATACTGCGCCCTCATCCCGAATCAACGCCGCCGCAATCCGCGTGACCGCCATGGCTACACCATAATAAGTAGCACCTTTTTCTTCAATAATCTGATACGCGCTCTCACGCACCCGGCGGTAAATCTGCTCCATCGCCTGTTCGTGATCATAATGTCCCCGGATTTCGCAGAAATCATGGATTGGAATTCCGGATACGTTAGCACCGCTCCACACAGCAAGTTCGCTGTCTCCATGTTCTCCGATGATCATGGCATGTACACTGGCAGAATCCACCTGCAGATGTTCACTGAGCAGATAACGAAAGCGCGCGGAATCCAGCACCGTTCCACTGCCAATTACCCTCTCCTTTGGATATCCTGATATCTTCCACGCTGCATATGTCAAAATATCCACCGGATTGCTGACAATCAGCAAAATTCCTTCAAAATTCTGAGCCGTAATCTGCGGAATAATATTTTTAAATATTTCCACATTTTTGTACACCAGTGCCGTCCGGCTCTCTCCGGGTTTCTGTGCCGCTCCCGCCGTAATAATGATCAGTCCGCAGTCTCCCACATCGGAATAATCTCCTGCATAAATCTGCATCATATGTGCAAAAGGCCGCCCATGGGCAATATCCGCTGCCTCACCATGTGCTTTTTTCTGATCCGCATCAATGAGCACCAACTCCGAAAAAAGTCCTTTCTGCATCAGTGCAAATGCTGTGGAAGATCCCACAAATCCACAGCCGATGATCGCTGCTTTCTGTCTGTTCATAGCCGTTTCCTCCAGATTCGTATAAAATATATGTTTATACTTTCCGGAAACTGAACTTTTTATGCGTACCCGGATTTTTTCTTACCGTCATCAATAATATTTCCATCATCAATATTTTTCTTAAAAAAATTCTCATAGGCATAGTCCCATAAAACCTGTGAACCTTCGGCGGTGTGAGCATTACGCTTCATGATCTGACTTATAGCGATGCCATGTTCTTTCCATGAAACACCATTGTTTACCACATTCAGCATAGCCGGCTGCAGGTTGTCCATCGTATGTGCAAATTTTGCCTCCGGCGTTTCTCCTGCCTCAAATTCTTCCCAAATGTCCCGCAGTTTGCTCTGCTGATCCTCTGGAAGCAGCGCATAGATACGATCTGCCGCCTGGCATTCCCTCTCGCGCTGTGTTTTCAATCCTTCTTCGTCATACGCATAGGTATCTCCCGCATCGATCTCCACAATATCGTGGATCAAAAGCATGGTAACCGTCCGCAACACATCAATTTTTTCATTGGCGTATTCTGACAAAAGTACCGTCATGATTGCCATATGCCATGCATGTTCCGCGTCATTTTCCCGACGCACATTGTCCGACAATCTCGTCTGCCGCTGAATAAACTTTTCCTTATCAATCTCTTTTATAAAATCAAACTGCTGATCCAGTCGTTTTCTATCCATTCCGTGCCTCCCTCTTTTTTGCTGAGTGTCCTTTTATTATATGCCACCGACCACGTAATAGCAATTTTTTATTCATCATACATCCTCACCAAATGTTTCTCCCCTTCATAAAAAATCAACTTCCTGCATATACTATATGTTTTTTGCATTTTTCTATGTGAAATAAGTATCAAATCTTGAAAAATCATACTTAGATGCTATAATAAACAATGGCTGAATCATGAATAAACATAATTTGTGCTCAGCATATGACACTCGTCACTTTATAACCATCCAGAATCAGCTAATTAATCCGTTAATTTTCTGACACTGAATGATTATGAACAGATATAAAAAAATAATAGAGGAGATTTTTATGGGTACCATCACTATTCCAAAAGGTTATAAATCTGACCTCAATCTGCACGATACACAGATTGCGATCAAGACAGTAAAGGATTTCTTTCAGACACGTCTGGCTCAGGAATTGAACCTTGCCCGTGTATCTGCACCACTTTTTGTAGATCCGGCTTCCGGATTGAACGACAACTTAAACGGTGTGGAGCGCCCGGTAAGCTTTGACATTGCAGAGCAGAACGGACGCATCGGAGAAGTTGTACATTCTCTGGCAAAATGGAAACGTTACGCATTAGACAAATACGATTTTGAAGTCGGCTCCGGACTTTACACTGATATGAATGCCATCCGCCGCGATGAAGTGACAGACAACATTCATTCCATTTTCGTTGATCAGTGGGACTGGGAAAAAGTTATTGAAAAATCTCAGAGAAATCTGGATACATTAAAAGAAACTGTTCGTCAGGTTTACAAAGTACTGCGCAAGACAGAAAAATACATGTCCATTCAGTATGATTACATCCATGAAATCTTACCAAAAGATATTTTCTTTGTAACAACACGCGAACTGGAAGAAATGTTCCCGGACAACACTCCGAAGGAACGTGAATATTATATCGCACAGGCAAAAGGTGCTGTCTGCATTATGCAGATCGGTGATAAACTGGAATGCGGCGAACCGCACGACGGTCGTGCTCCGGATTACGATGACTGGGCTCTAAATGCAGATATCGTTGTTTACTATCCGGTACTTGACATCGCACTGGAACTTTCTTCCATGGGTATCCGTGTAGACGAAGTATCCCTGAAAGAGCAGCTTGACAAAGCCGGCTGCCCGGAGCGTGCAGAACTTCCGTTCCAGAAAGCAATTCTGGAGAAAAAACTTCCATACACTATGGGTGGTGGAATCGGACAGTCCCGTATCTGTATGTTCTTCCTGCGTAAAGCACATATCGGAGAGGTACAGTGCTCTCTGTGGCCGGAAGAAATGGAAGCAAAACTGAAAGAGGCTGGAATTCAGCTTCTTTAGGCTTATAATAAAATTAAATATTTTAAAGCGAAATCGAAGACTTCTTCTGCAACCGCTAGACGTGCGCTACCCTCATCTCACTTCGTTTTCATCGCGCTCACTCCCACCTCCTATAAAAGCTGGTCGGTTCCCGTTCGCGCAAAAACTTGTGAGACTCAGTCGCTTACTTAATCGCTTGTCGCAGAAGAAGTCTTCGATTTCGTCATTTACACATTCAAGTCGAACGCACGTGAGACTTGGTGCGTGATTCTGGTCAGCGCAAGCTGACATCTTCTTTTCAGAATCACTGCACTCTACACTCCGTTCCGGTCGGCGCAAAACCATTGTCTCCCAGACAATGTGCGCCCTCGCGGAGCATTTATCTCAGTCGGAGATTGAACTCCCACTGAGAAATACTTGTTACTACTCACCACTTGCAGAAGTGGGAGTCTCATCTCAGACTGAGATGAAAATGCATCTATAGTAATATTCAAAAATTTTCTCAATATGATACCGCAAGAATCCATTGTGTAACTATTGAAACAAAAAAACGTCTACAATCATGTGGGATATGTTCATTTAATAATCGTACAGCATGACTTTGTAACGTAAATGAAAGGACTCTGGCTATTTTGTCTCGGCCAGCGATTGTTAGCGGATGAGACAAAATCGCAGAGTCCTTTTTCACAACCTAAATTTTAAATCATGCACTTTTAAAAAAATTAAACGATAAAGGGAGTATAACATACATGGGGAAAAGAACTTTTAACTGGGCGGAATTAAAGCCAGAAGTCAAACAAGTCTGGCAATTAAGTCTGCCCGCGATTTTAACGCAGATCACCACCATCGCCATGCAGTACATTGACTCTGCCATGGTCGGTGCTCTGGGCGCTGCCGCTTCTGCTGCCATCGGTCTGGTCGTTGCCATGACCTGGCTGTACAACGGCGTGCTATCCGCAGTTTCTGCCGGATTTTCGGTGCAGGTGGCGCATCACATCGGAGCAAATCAGGATATGGAAGCCCGAAATGTCGTCCGGCACGGTCTGATCAGTGCCCTGATTATTTCCGGACTTTTGTGTTTAAGCGGTCTTCTGCTCAGTCATCCGCTGCCGATCGCATTGGGTGGCGATCCTGCAATCTGCCCGGATGCAACTGCATACTTTTTCGTGTACTCGCTGATGATCCCGTTTTCACAGTTGAACTCCCTGACATCGTCCTTTTTACAATGCTGCGGTGATATGGTAACACCAAGTATTTTGAATGCCGTCATGTGTGGGCTGGATGTTGTGTTCAATGCTCTGCTGATTCCGCATTTCGGCGTTCTCGGTGCAGGTATGGGAACAGCGCTGGCCTGCGCCGTGATCAGTCTGATCATGGCATGGCGCTGCTGTATTTCCAATAAGCGGCTGCGGATCAGACGTACCGATAAGCATCCTTTTGACCGCAATATTCTAAAAAAGGCATTCCAGATTGGAATGCCTGTGGCGGTACAGGAAATCGCCATGAACGGTGCCATGGTCATGTCCACCAGAATCATTGCGCCACTGGGTGCTGCCGCCATCGCTGCCAACTCCTTCGCGGTCACCGCAGAAAGTCTCTGCTACATGCCAGGATATGGTCTCGGCATGGCAGCAACAACACTCGTTGGGCGAAGCATCGGTGCCGGAGAGTTAAAAACTGCCAAACGATATGGCAATATCAGTACCGCCATGGGCGCGATTTTTATGGGCTGCACCGGTGCGGTCATGATGTTTGCCTGCCCGTTCGTTTTCCGGCTTCTGACACCCGATACAACCGTACAGGCCATGGCTGTTCATGTTCTGAGAATTGAGCTGCTTTCCGAACCGCTTTTCGGAGTGTCCATCGTAGCTGCCGGAGCACTGCGTGGAACCGGCGATACCTTCGTGCCAAGTCTGATGAACCTCGGCAGCATCTGGATCGTGCGTATCGGTCTGGCATTAATTCTGGTCAAACGCCTTGGACTTACCGGAATGTGGATTGCAATGTCCATTGAACTTTGCGTCCGCGGATTGCTGATGCTGTATCGGCAACACACCACGAAATATTATCGTTCGCGTACTTAAGTAAGGAAGAAAACAAAAACATCCAAGACAGACACGAACAGTTTTCTATCTTCGTTGCGCCGCTTATCTCCGACTGCTCCCGTGAACTCACCAACAGCAAAAACAGCTGTTGGCTCAAACACACTCCCGCAGTCGGGCTATGCTCACTTCGATAACGAAAATTGTCCTACCGTCTTGTCTTTGGATGTGTAGATGTGCAGTGATTCTGAGAAGAATATGTCAGCTTTCGCTGACCAGAATCACGCACCAAGTCTCACGTGCGTTCGACTTGAATTTCTTCCATTTACACAACTGAAATAGCAAAATCAGAGAAAGTTTCCTCGACGAACGATTCAGTGAACGACTGAGTTTTGCAAGTTTTGCGCGAACGGGAAACGACCGGCTTTTATCGGAGTTGGAAGTGAGCGCGATAAAACCGAAGCAAAACGAAGGTAGTGAATGGCTAGTGAGTGAGGAAACTTTCTCTGATTTTGTTTTCACATATTAAATTTTAACAAATACTTCTACTCGGAGAACTGGCTATTATACAGATCCGCATAAAATCCACCCTTCGCCAGCAATTCCGCATGATCACCCTGCTCAATGATATCTCCATCTTTCATCACAAGAATCATATCCGCATTTTTGATCGTAGACAACCGATGCGCAATGACAAAACTGGTTCGTCCCTTCATCAGATTATCCATCGCACTCTGAATCAGTTCCTCCGTTCTTGTATCAACAGAAGACGTTGCCTCATCCAGAATCAGAATACGGTTATCTGCCAAAATCGCTCTCGCGATGGTCAGCAGCTGCTTCTGTCCCTGAGAAATATTGCTTGCATCCTCATTCAGCTCCATGTCATAGCCACCCGGCAGTGTCCGGATAAAGTGATCCGCATGTGCTGCCTTTGCCGCTTCAATGACTTCCTCATCGGTAGCATCCAGACGTCCGTAACGGATATTTTCCATAATGCTTCCCTTAAAGAGCCAGGTATCCTGCAATACCATTCCAAACGCATCTCTCAGCTCCCGGCGGTTGAAATCGCGGATATCGTGACCATCAATGCGAATGGAACCACTATTCACATCATAGAAACGCATCAGCAATTTTACCATCGTCGTCTTACCTGCACCTGTTGGTCCAACGATAGCAATCTTCTGTCCGGCTTCTGCCTTTGCACTGAAATCATGGATGATCATCTGATCCGGATTGTAACCAAAGCTTACGTGCTCAAATTCTACGTTTCCGACTACTTTTGTCACATCTGCAGGCTGCTCCACGATCTGATCTTCTTCCTCTTCTTCCAGGAATTCAAACACACGCTCTGCCGCTGCTGCCATGGACTGCACCTGATTTGTTACCTGTGCGATCTGCTGGATCGGCTGTGTGAAACTCTTCACATACTGGATAAACGCCTGAATATCACCAATGGTAATAATTCCACGGATTGCCAGCATACCGCCGCTGAGTGCAACTGCCGCATAACCAAGGTTTCCGATAAACTGCATGATCGGCATCATGATTCCGGAAAGGAACTGGGATTTCCATGCAGAAGTATACAATACGTCATTGGTCTGGTTGAACTGAGCAATCATCTCGTCTTCTTTATTATAAGCTTTGATCACCAGATGACCGCCATAGCTTTCCTCTACCTGACCATTGATATGTCCAAGGTATTCCTGCTGTGTGATAAAGTGTTTCTGTGATTTTTTTACCACCAGTGACACGCAAAGTCCGGAAACCGGAAGCACAACCAGCGCGATCAGCGTCATCAGCGGAGAGATGCTGAGCATCATTACAAGCACACCGATGATCGTTGCTGTGGATGTAATGATCTGGGTCACACTCTGGTTTAAGCCCATGCCAAGGGTATCCACATCGTTGGTGATTCTGGATAACACCTCACCGTAAGTACGGCTCTCAAAATATTTCATCGGCATGCGGTTGATTTTTTCCGTAATCTCTTTTCGCATCCGGTAACAGATTTTCTGTGTGATACCGGTCATGATCCATCCCTGCAGAAAACTTAAGACAGAGCTGAGCAGGTATAAACCAAGCACAAAAAGCAGGATTTTTCCGATATAAGTAAAATCAATGCCGCCGGTTCCGGCTACTTTTGCCATCAGACCGCTTGCCAGCGCTGTGGTTGCCTTACCAAGTACTTTCGGTCCTACGACACTGAATACGGTGGAGCAGGCCGCAATGATCATAACAAACACAACGGCTATTTTATATTTTCCAATATAGCGGAGCATTTTTCCGATTGCTCCTTTGAGGTCTTTTGCCTTTTCTCCCGGTGCCATTCCTCTGCCCGGTCCCATCGGACGTCTTTGTCTGGAAGCGGAATGTGTATTTCTCTCATTACTCATGATCTTCTGCCTCCTCTCCGTCTGTCAGTCCAAGTTCTTTTGCTGACATCTGAGATTTTGCAATCTCCTGATATACCGTACAGGTTTTCATCAGTTCCTCATGAGTGCCTTTACCCACGATCTGTCCTTCATCCAGAACAAGGATCTGGTCTGCATGTAAAATCGTGCTGATACGCTGTGCCACGATGATCACCGTGCTGTCCTGAACGGTATTTGACAGTGCTTTTCTCAGTTTTGCATCTGTTTTCAGATCCAGTGCAGAAAAACTGTCGTCAAACACAAAAATCTTCGGATGTTTTGCAATGGCACGGGCAATGGCAAGACGCTGTTTCTGTCCGCCGGAAACGTTTGTTCCGCCCTGTGCGATCGGTGCATCGTATTTCTCAGATTTTTCTTCAATAAAATCTTCCGCCTGGGCGATCTGAGCCGCCTGACGCACATCTGCATCACTGGCGTCCTTATTACCCAAACGCAGGTTGGATGCAATGGTTCCGGAGAACAGCACACCTTTCTGCGGTACAAAGCCAATCTGCTGACGCAGATCTTTCATGGAAAGCTCCCGGATATCGGTGCCATCCAGCGTAATGCTTCCCTCTGTCACATCGTACAGACGCGGAATCAGGTTTACGATCGTTGACTTACCGCAGCCGGTACTTCCGATGATAGCTGTGGTCTGTCCCGGGTTCGCCGTAAAATCAATATCCGTAATCGCGGTTTCTTTGCTTCCCGGATACGTGAAATCAACATGTGAAAATTTCAAGACACCTGCTGTTTTCTCAACATGTTTCGGTTCTTCTGCTTCTTTGATAGAAATATCCATATTTAATACTTCATCGATACGGTCTGCTGCCACACCGGCACGCGGAAGCATGACAGACATTGCAGTCAGCATCAAAAATGCCATAACGATCAGCATTGCGTAAGTGATAAATGCAGTCATAGAACCAACCTGCATTACGCCAAGGTCGATTTTCTTTGCTGCCACCCAGACGATTGCAACCGTCAGTGCATACATGATCATCATCATACCAGGCATCATTAATGTCATAACACGGTTAGTAAAAAGCATGGTCTTGGTCAGTTCGCGGTTCACGCCGTCAAAACGTTCTTCCTCTTTGTCCTCACGACGGAAAGCACGGATAACAGAAAGACCGGTCAAAATCTCTCTGGAAACAAGGTTGACATCGTCGACTTTCTCCTGCATTTTCTTGAATTTCGGCATTGTCGCACCCATCAGGATCATGACAAATGCAAAAATTACGATAACCGCCACTACGATCAGCCATCCCATTCCGGCTTTTGTCTGTACCACTTTAATGATACCGCCGATTCCGATGATCGGTGCATAAGCAAGCATTCGTAAAAATACCGCTGTCACCATCTGAATCTGCTGTACGTCATTCGTACTTCTGGTGATCAATGACGCAGTAGAAAAATGCTCCATCTCCGCATTAGAAAAATGCATAACTTTTTCATACAGTCTGCCACGCAGAGAACGTCCCACACCTGCTCCGACCTTGGAAGCCAGATAAGAAACAAAAATTGCTGCGGCCATCATGACTGCGGCAAGCCCTGCCATCTGCAATCCTTTTTTCCAAAGATATGCGGTCTGAATTTTTGCCAGATCCAGACCTGCATCCTCGTCACAGGCTGCCGCGTACGCTGCTCCGGTAGAAGTAAGCATGGAGTCGCCCATGGTTTCCACCATATCTTCCATGGAATCACGCATGGATAAAACAGCACTTTCGTCCATCTGTCCGGATGCCTCCATTGCCTCAAAAATCGGACGTACATCCACGCAGTTGACGGTCTGTGTGCTTCCGTCGTCCTGCTCAACTTCTTTTTCTGATACACTCAGTTCTGTGCCAAGCATCTGCCCGATCTGCTCCAGACTCATCTGTTCGTATCCAGATACGTCCTGCCCGTTCTGTGTTGCCAGCATTTCTTTGAACTGGTCTTCTTCCATCTGAGACATCTGATAATTCAGGATCAGTGGAATCGCAAATTCGGAATCCAGCTCATCCAGGGTATCTTTGTCTGTTACAGAACATTCATAGGTCTTATGCTGCGTTGCCTCATAACTGGAAGCCCATAACGTCTTTTCTTCTTTCGTCATAAAAAGCTGTGCATTCTCATACTCTTCTGACGTCATTTCCTGTGGAAGAATATGTTCGATTCCCTTATTCTGAATACCCACATCAATGATATCTGCGGTATATGTCGGCAACGCCAGATCACAGTACGCCTGGATTACAAGCACCACCACGATCAGAATGATCGATTTCCAGTACGGAAGCATATTTTTAAAAATCTTCTTCATTTCCGTGATTTCCTTTCTAACTACTATTTTATGCTTTCCCAAAATTCAGATTGATTCTATTACCGGCTATTTTATTTAACCAGCATGTAGATCCATCCGCTATGATTGACTTCATTAAGCTTCTTCATCTGTAGCTTCTTTTGCCTTTTTCTGGCTCTCCCGGATCTTCTCCAGTTCTTCTTTTGCCAGCTCATATTGCTGATAAATATAACTCACCAGCCGCGCCATCTCTTCCTTATCTGTCTTTTCAAACACCCGGTGGATAAATTCATCCATAATGGCATTGGATTCCTGCAAAACTTCCTGACCGGATTCGGTGATCTCCACCAATGTATTCCTGCGGTCGTTCTGATCCACAAAACGTCTGACGTATCCCTTTTTCTCCAATGCTTTAATGCTTCTGGATACCGCCGGTGGCAGCGCGTGGGTATATTTCGCCAGATCCGACATCTTCACCCCATGTTCAGAACCAATTTTCTTCTGCACATGATAAATGCCGTTCATCAGCACAAATTCCCCTTTGTTCAGACGCGGCAGAATGCTTCCGATATTCAGTTTCCGAAACATATGCAGGGCTTCCCAAACATTCTGCTCCATATGATCCATGTGATTCACATGCTCCATGCATTCTCTATACTGCATGTGTTCCTCATGCTCCATAGACTCTGTTTCGCTCCTGCGATCTACAGAACCCGTTATTTCCCGGTCAAGCACTTCTTTCCTATTTTCAACGTATTTCATAACTCCCGAAAGCTTCCTCCTTTCCGTATACATATCTTTTGAAAGATACCTCCTGTTTTCCTCATACAACGCAGTATATAACAGGTGAGATACTCTTGTTTTCCCAATATTTAACAGTGTTAATCATTGACTGTTGGTAAATATTAACACCGTTAAGTATTATTGTCAATAAAAAGAGGAACAATCAATTCTTAAATAATTCTAAAATGGTAACTGTTCCAATACACCATTCCTATCATCAAGAACTCAATTGTTCCTCTTTTGCATCTAAATTTTCCTATTTTTCAAAAATCATTCCGCTGACCTTACAAAGAATTACTTCATAACATAGCTATTATTTAGCTGATTTCCTTCTGTCAAACCAGAAATCTTCTCTCATTCATTAAGATCAAAACTTCTCTACCAGCATACCGCTTCGATAAGCCTCCAGTAATTCTTCCAGCTCCTCGATATTTTCCCGCAGAACTTTACCAGTGTCGGTATCATTTACTGTTTTCCGTTTTACCACGTTCTGTTCCATAACGATATGAGAATGGATACATGTCTCATTCAACACCGTATCTTCCATGGAAGTAAATGGTTCATGTGCTGCCAGCACCAGTCCATAAGAGTTGTAGATCAGTGTGTAACCCGCAATTCCGGTCTTCTGCTGATAAGCCTTGGAAAATCCACCGTCAATGACAAGCAGCTTGCCGCCACATTTTACCGGAGATTCACCTTTTTTTACAATCACCGGAATATGACCATTGATGATATGCGCACCCTGTACCGGAAGTCCAAATTCTTTCAGGATCTTATCCACGATCTCTTCCTTCTCAAACAGACGGTAATACGCATTTTTCGGTTCCTCATGAGTTTCCTTTTCATTAATAAAATAACGCTCAAAGGTTGCCATACGCTCTTTTCCGAATACCGGTGAATGTTTGTTTTTCCAGATAAACCAGAGAATATCCTCGCCGCGTTTCTTCTCCACCGGATCAATGGAATAGTAACCTTTTCTGGCATAATGCTCTAAAATATCATACAGAGCCTTTCCACTGTAAGTCTTTCCATAAATATTGACTTTCATAAAGCTGCCGTCATCATTCAACGGAACGCAGCCATGATACAACAGGTTTCCATTGTATACTTTGTAAAGACTTCCTTTTGTATACAGGAAACGGATATGGCGCTGCAGACGCTCACTGCCAAGAAAACTGTTTTTCAGACGCTCTACTACATCTTCTTCCTGCTGGGTAAATTTGTACGGTTCCTTTGGATCGATGGTCGGGAAATACGTATCGTTCAACGTATATTCTTTGCCGTTTAATTTGATCGTACCTTTTTCATAATCAATCTTATCCAACAGCAGACGCTCCTGCATATCCCATTCCGGATGCTCTTTGATCAGCTGTCCCTCTGCCTTAAACTGAATGATGGTGATAGCTTTGTGCATCATGGCATCCAGCTCCGCAAAATCGCGGTCATATTCTTCGTCATCATCCCGCACATGAACATTAAATGTCTTACTTGTGTGTCCCTGATAACAATCCATTGCCAGACGCATCAGTGGAATCATATTGATACCATAGGCATCTTCCAGAATCGACAGATTACCATATCGCGCTGAAATACGAAGCATATTACACATACATGCTACAGAACCTGCTGCCGCTCCCATCCAGAGAATATCATGGTTTCCCCACTGAATATCCACAGAATGATGTTTCATCAGATCATCCATGATCAGATGCGGATACGGTCCTCTGTCAAAAATATCACCAACTACATGCAAATGATCCACAGTAAAACGACGGATCAAATAGCAGAAATCTGCAATCAGCTGTGCTGCCCTGCCGGTGTGGATAACAGAATTGATGATTTCATTATAATAGGCTTCCTGATCTGCCACATCCGGTCTTCCGGTCATCAGCTCCTCGATAATATATGCGAAATCCTTCGGCAAGGATTTTCGCACTTTAGAACGGGTATACTTGGATGACGCATTTTTACAAACACGGATCAGGCGGAAAATTGTCACCTTATACCAGTCCTCCAGATTTTCCCGTGCCGTTAATTTTCCTTCAATCTGTTTGATCTTCAGTTCCGGATAATAGATCAGTGTTGCCAGTGTACGTTTCTCCGGAATGCCCAGAGAACTTCCAAATTCATCCTCGATCTTACGCTGTACGGCACCGGAACCGTTGCACATCACATGACGGAACTGTTCGTACTCCCCATGAACGTCCGTGATGAAGTGCTCGGTTGCCTTTGGCAGACTTAAAATTGCCTTCAGATTGACAATCTCCGTCGCCGCTGCTGCAATGTTCGGATATTGTGTTGCCAGTACTTTCAGATACTTAATATCTGCATTTTCCATGTCTGGTAATCCCCCTTATATTATTCTAACCACTTGATTTAAGTTTTCTGATTTCGATACAAGTCGATGCTTCCACGCAAAATTGCAACGCTCGCACGTTGAATCATCCTTCACGCATAAAATACGCTCATTTTATGATGCGCTCTTGATCACATCTGCCATTCCGTAAAATCCAGCCGGTTTTCCTGCCAGATATTTTGCAGCTTCAATGGCTCCCTTACCAAAGATTGCTTTGGAATATGCAGTATGTTTGAATGTAATGACTTCATCTGTTCCTGCAAAGATCACTTCATGCTCGCCAACGATGTTGCCGCCACGGACTGCCTGAATACCGATCTCGTATTTGTCACGTTTTTTACGCTCCTGGGAACGGTCATATTTGTAAGAATATGCCTCATCCAACGCTTCATTCATGGAATCTGCCAGTGCGATTGCGGTTCCGCTCGGTGCATCCAGTTTCTGGTTGTGATGTTTCTCCACGATCTCCATGTCAAATCCTGCCGGAGCCAGTACTTTTGCTGCGGTCTGAAGAAGTTCCATTAAGGTATTAACGCCCAGAGACATATTCGCTGATTTTAAAACTGCAACTTTCTCGCTGGATGATTTTAATAATGCATCCTGCTCTGCGGAAAGTCCTGTAGTACAAACAACTACCGGAATCTGACGCTCTACACTGTAGTTCATCAGTGCATCAATGCAGCTGACATGAGAAAAATCAATAATCGCCTCTGCCTCTACGTCACAGTCAGCAATATTTGCAAACACCGGATATCCATAGTGCTGCTCTGTATTGATATCTACTCCTGCTACGATCTCAATCTCCGGATCTTTCTCACACAGATCACTGATCACCTGTCCCATATGTCCGTTACATCCGTTCATAATTACTTTTGTCATATTCTAACTTCCTCCGTAAAATTCATTTACTGAAACATTTATTTCTCACATAAGCTATAATACCCCCGCATTCCATGCGGGGGCAAGTGATTTCTCATATTTTTGTAATATTCACCGCTATTTTTTGCATAATCGTCTCTAAATCGGGTGATTTTCCGATTTATCTCACGCTGAATAATACTTAATGATACCTGTTCAAGTCGAACGCACGTGAGACTTGGTGCGTGATTCTGGTCAGCGCAAGCTGACATCTTCTTTTCAGAATCACTGCACTCTACACTCCGTTCCGGTCGGCGCAAAACCATTGTCTCCCAGACAATGTGCGCCCTCGCGGAGCATTTATCTCAGTCGGAGATTGAACTCCCACTGAGAAATACTTGTTACTACTCACCACTTGCAGAAGTGGGAGTCTCAACTCAGACTGAGATGATCCTTATTTCATCAGACCGTATTTGATCATTTCCTGACGAAGAATCTCTTTGTGTGCATCCTCCAGCTCAGACAACGGTGCTCTGAGCGGTCCAGCCTGCATACCAAGCATATTCATGGCAGCTTTTACCGGAATCGGGTTTACCTCGCTGAATAATGCATTGATCAGTGGGATAGCATCTAACTGTAATTTTGCAGCTTTTTTGTAGTCACCCTCTAAGAACTCCATAACAATATTGTGCGCCTGACGTGGTGCAATATTGGATAATACAGAGATAACACCAAGTCCGCCAATAGATAACAGCGGAACTACCTGATCATCATTTCCGGAATACAGTTCCAAATTACCGTCACACAGGTTCATCATCTGTGCTGCCTGAGACAGATCACCGGTTGCATCTTTGATGGCAACGATATTGTCTACATTTTTTACCAGGTGTGCAACCGTTGCCGGCTGCAGATTACATCCGGTTCTGGAAGGTACGTTATACATGATCACCGGCACTTTGATGGATTCTGCAACGCTGGTGTAATGTCCGATCAGACCTTTCTGTGTTGCTTTGTTGTAATAAGGAGTAACGATCAGAACGGCATCTACTCCGTCTGCATCAGCTTCCTGAGAAAGCTCGATGGCTGTCTGTGTGCTGTTAGAACCAGTACCTGCGATAACCGGTACACGATGTTTTGTAAACTCAACCGCTGCTTTTACAACTTTTTTATGCTCTTCCTCAGATAAAGTTGCACTTTCACCGGTGGTACCTGCGATAACAATCGCATCGGTACCATTGTCGATCTGATAATTAATATTGGTCTCCAGTGCATCATAATCTACTTCCAGATTGTCTTTCATAGGTGTAACGATTGCGACACCTGCTCCTTTAAAAATTGGCATTTTCTATGTCCTCCCTGTCTTTTTTTACAATTCTCAACAAACAAATTTTACATAAAATAAGAACCAGCGTGCGCACTCGCTGGTTCCTGAAAATCTTTCTTAATTCCAAAAGAGTTGATTCCTTTATTCCAGTGATAGCGCCCCATCGTTTCCGATGACAGTCACAGTGTTCTTCACATTGTGCCCAAGTAACACACAGCCGCTCCTGTATATCCTTTCGGCATGATTTCCTTTTGACTGCCCTCATCTGTGATACGGTACATACGGCAGTTTACTCATAAATCATGCAACCTCTATCTCACTACTGTCTCATTTGTGCTCAATATAGCACTTTCCTATAAGAATGTCAACCTTTATGATTTTTATTTATATCCTTTTTTATGATATGACGGGATTCTGTCACTTATCCTTCTTTTTTAATACAGATTTCGTACACATCATCAGCCTGTTCCATGATCCCGTCACTGATCACCTGACCGGTCATGATCATATGCATGTCATCTGATTTCATTGCCATCAACTGAAGAATCTCTTCCTCCGGCACAATGTTCTGATCCAGAAGTCCCAACACTTCATCCAGAATCAGGATATCACACTCACCTGTCTGCAACACCTTTCTAGCATAACTAATGCCATTTTTCATATTCATCTGCTCTTCCAACTGTTCTTCTGCTGGCAATTCTCTGTAAAACTTCTCCGATTTTTGAAAACGAAACAGACGAATTTCCGGCTCCAACCGTCCCAGAAAACTGATCTCATCCTCATCTTTTTGTTTTAAAAACTGAATAACGATCACGGACTCACCTTTACTGGCTTCATGAATGGCATATCCCAGTGCTGCGGAGGTTTTTCCCCGTCCTTCACCATAATATACCTGTATTTTTCCTGTACTCATAGTCTCCTCCTTTGAAGTCACATACGAACACACTACGTGAACTCTCCGTTTCACTCATCCGATCCCAACGGATTTCATGAACTGTGAACTAAGATAGCACATTTGTTAGGAAAATGCAACTATCGTATGAACCAGATCTGCCGCATGAGCCGAATGCACCGTACGAGCCGGATGGTACGCTAGTCATTCTCCAGCAGATCTACTTTGCTCACGGATACCTCATAAGCTACCCGGTGCTCTACATTTTCCTCATCAATCCGTTTTACATATTCCCGGCTCTGTACACGTCCTACGATCTGAATATGGCTTCCTACCGTAAACCCAGAAGCAAAGCGGGCATTTCTGCCCCAGCAGATACAGGGTATGTAGTCTGATTTTCCATAAGAACGGTTGACCGCAAGCAACACATCCGCGATTTCACGTCCCAACGGTGTTTTCCGGTAAATCGGCTCCTTGCAGATGTATCCATCCAGAAAAATCTGATTCGTTTTCTCATTTTCATCAATCTCATCCAAAAATTCAAGTTCCCTCACAAACACCGACAGAACAAGGCGGTTCTTTTTCTCTTCATGGCGATTATAGGAACGGAACTGTCCCGATACCCGAATCAGCTGTCCGGTGTAATCCTGCTCTGTATCGATCAGTCGTTCTGATATCATCAGCGGAATGTAATCCGAATAGTTACTCAGACGGTTCACTGCCAGTTCTACCATATAAAATCCTTCTCCAAACACCTCATGACTGAACTGAAACTCCGAAACAATTTCTCCCATCATCGACACCTGATTGTTCTCAAATAATTTATCTGTCATCTTTGTAAGCTCCCTTCTTCACATGTACTTTCTTTGTGCTTTCAATTTATTCCAGTTTTTCATTTTTAGAACTCAAAACCACTTTTTTCTGCCGGCAAATACAATCTAACATGAAAAACTTGCGATTTTACGAAAAAAATGTCGACAACCTTTTCATTCTTCCTCTTGCCAAATCTGAATTTTGTGATAAAATGAATTGGTTGCACTAATGAATACTATATATTTTCTATCATTTAGATAGGAAAGACTTAACAACTGATCTATTCAGAAGGAAGGATACATGTAATGAAAACAAAGAGAGAGGACATTAGAAATATTGCCATCATCGCTCACGTAGACCACGGTAAAACAACACTGGTTGATGAGCTGCTGAAACAGTCCGGCGTCTTCCGTCAGAATCAGGAAGTGCAGGAACGTGTCATGGATTCCAATGACATCGAGCGTGAAAGAGGAATCACGATTCTGTCAAAAAATACTGCAGTATTTTACAAAGATACAAAAATCAATATTATCGACACACCAGGTCATGCCGATTTCGGTGGCGAGGTTGAGCGTGTACTGAAAATGGTAAACGGCGTTATCCTTGTGGTTGACGCATTTGAGGGCGCTATGCCACAGACAAAATTCGTTCTGATGAAAGCATTAGAGCTGAATCTGCCGGTTATCGTCTGCATCAACAAGATCGACCGTCCGGAAGCAAGACCGGATGAGGTTATCGACGAAGTTCTGGAACTGTTTATGGATCTGGATGCTTCCGATGAGCAGCTTGACTGCCCGTTCGTTTACGCATCTGCAAAGAACGGTTACGCAACATTAGATCTGAACGACGAGCCAAAAGACATGATGCCACTGTTTGAGACCATCTTAAACTACATTCCGGCTCCGGAAGGTGATCCGGATGCAAACACACAGGTTCTGATCAGTACCATTGATTACAATGAGTACGTTGGACGTATCGGTGTCGGCAAAGTCGACAACGGATGCCTGCGTGTCAACCAGGATGCCATCATGCTGAACGCACATGATCCTGAGAAACAGAAAAAAGTCCGCATCAGCAAACTGTATGAGTTTGACGGATTAAATAAAGTAGAAGTAAAAGAGGCAAAGATCGGTTCTATCGTAGCAATCTCCGGTATTGCTGATATCCATATCGGTGATACGATCTGTGATCCGGAAAATCCGGTAGCGATCCCGTTCCAGAAGATCTCTGAGCCGACCATCTCCATGAACTTCATCGTAAACGACAGCCCGCTGGCAGGTCAGGAAGGTAAATACGTTACTTCCCGTCACATCCGTGACCGTCTTTTCAAAGAGCTGAACACCGACGTTTCTCTCCGCGTAGAGGAAACAGACAGTGCCGACAGCTTCAAAGTATCCGGTCGTGGTGAACTGCATCTGTCCGTCCTGATCGAGAACATGCGTCGTGAAGGTTACGAGTTTGCAGTAAGTAAAGCAGAGGTTCTGTACCATACCGATGAAAATGGTAAAAAAACAGAGCCGATGGAAATGGCTTACGTTGATGTACCGGATGAATTTACCGGTGTTGTTATCGAAAAACTGAGTCAGCGTAAAGGTGAGCTGCAGAACATGGGAAGCATCAGCGGCGGTTATACCCGTCTTGAATTCAAGATCCCGTCCCGTGGTCTCATCGGTTATCGTGGCGACTTTATGACAGATACAAAAGGTAACGGTATCATCAATACCATCTTCTGTGGTTATGAGCCGTACCGTGGAGATATCCAGTATCGTAAACTTGGTTCCCTGATCGCATTTGAATCCGGTGAATCCGTAGCATACGGTCTGTTCTCCGCACAGGAGCGTGGTTCCCTGTTTATCGGACCTGGCGAGAAAGTATATTCCGGAATGGTTATCGGACAGTGCTCCCGTGCAGAAGATATTGAGTTAAATGTCTGCAAGAAGAAACATCTGACAAATACACGTTCTTCTTCTGCTGATGAGGCGCTGACACTGACACCGCCGAGAGTACTCAGCTTGGAGCAGGCACTGGATTTCATCGATACAGATGAGCTGCTGGAGGTAACTCCGGAGAGCCTGAGAATCCGTAAGAAGATTCTGGATCCGACTTTAAGAAAACGTGCGTCTTTTAAAAAGTAAAATTATTTTGATAACACGATAGGTAGTGAACAAAAAAGAGTAAAAAAGCATCCGACAGCCTGAGACGGCTTGCCGGATGTCTTTTTGCTCTTTTTTGAATTTACGTTAATTATAATGCTTTGATTCTCTCCAGGGCAGCAAGTGTATTTTCATATGTTCCAAATGCTGTCAGTCTGAAGTATCCTTCTCCACTCGGTCCAAATCCTGATCCCGGTGTACCTACAACGTTTGCTTTCTCAAGCAGGTAATCGAAGAATTCCCAGGATGTCATCTGATCCGGTGTTTTTAACCAGATGTACGGTGCATTTACGCCGCCGAATACTTCAAATCCTGCGTCCTGCAGTCCGCCTTTGATGGCTGCTGCATTTTTCATGTAGTAAGCAACCTGCTCTTTTAACTGTGCTTTACCAGCCGCGCTGTAAACTGCTTCGCCGGCACGCTGTACGATGTACGGAGCACCGTTGAATTTTGTTCCGTGACGTCTTGCCCACATCTGATGTAAGGAAACATCTCCGCATTTCAGGTCTTTCGGAACAACTGCGTATCCCAGACGAACACCGGTAAATCCAGCGTTCTTGGAAAAGCTCTTTAACTCGATCGCACAAGTTCTTGCGCCTTCACACTCATAAATGGAATGTGCTACATTGTCCTCGGAAATATATGCTTCATATGCGCCATCATAAATGATCACTGCACCAATCTTGTTTGCGTAGTTTACCCACTCCTGCAGCTGATCTTTTGTGATTGTTGTTCCTGTCGGGTTGTTCGGCAGACACAGATAAATGATGTCTGGATTCTCCTTCGGGAACTCCGGTACGAAATTGTTTTCTTTTGTACACGGCATGTAGATGACATTGCTCCACATCTCTGTCTTCGGATCGTATGTACCGGTTCTGCCAGCCATAACGTTGGAATCCACATAAACTGGGTAAACCGGATCACATACAGCGATGCGGTTATCTACAGAGAAGATCTCCTGAATGTTTCCGGAATCGCTTTTTGCGCCGTCGGATACAAAAATCTCATCCGCGCTGATGTCACATCCTCTTGCTTTATAATCGTTGTCTGCAATGGCTGTACGCAGGAATTCATATCCCAGATCCGGTGCATAACCATGGAATGTCTCAGCATTTCCCATCTCTGTTACAGCATTGTGCATTGCATCAATAATTGCCGGTGCCAGTGGCTGTGTTACATCACCGATACCAAGACGGATCAGTGTTTTCTCCGGATTTGCAGCCTGGAATGCACTTACTTTTTTCGCGATTGTGCTGAACAGATAGCTGCCCGGAAGTTTCTGGTAATTGTCGTTTACTTTAAACATATTTACAACTCCTCACTAAAATGTATCTCATGTTGCAAGATTCCACTCAGCGTATGTTGAGATTCTCATTGCTACATAAATGTAGTATAGATGAGATATTCAAGTCGAACGCACGTGAGACTTGGTGCGTGATTCTGGTCAGCGCAAGCTGACATCTTCTTTTCAGAATCACTGCACATCCTCGCGGAGCATTTATCTCAGTCGGAGATTGAACTCCCACTGAGAAATACTTGTTACTACTCACCACTTGCAGAAGTGGGAGTCTCATCTCAGACTGAGATGAATCTTGTTTTACCTGTAAAATCGTTCCTAGTATAACATAACTAACACAGAAAAATCAACCGCCTGACACTTTTCTGTTGTAAATTGTCACCGTAACAGTTACAGTTCACACGCGCTATTCGCAAAATGCCCTTTCGGGCTTCTCCGTAGCTTCGCTACTACTTTTGCTCATAAAAAGGCGCTCCCTTCATCACTATGTATCCAGCTAATTCCTCATGCAAGCATGATCATTACCTGAATACATGTGATGAGTGAACTGTAACCCGTAACATAAACAAACGGAAACTTTCTCTGAAAATCTGCATATTTTTCCAAAGGAACGTTCTTTTGCAGGCATACTCATCATCCTATTTTCACTTCCCCGGAAAAAATTTCTTCTGCCGGTCCGGTCAGATACAAATGCCTGCTTCTGGTTCCATAAGTCACCCGCAGTTCTCCACCCGGAAGTACCACAACAACTGACATGGCACATTTTCGCATCCTCATTGCCGCGGCTGCCACTGCACAGGCCCCGGTTCCGCAGGCTTTTGTTTCCCCGCATCCACGCTCCCAGACACGCACAAAAATATGTCCTGCATCCTGTATCCATGCAAATTCCACATTTGTTCCATTTGGAAATGCCGGATGATGCTCCATTTCCGTTCCATACACTTCCATTGGAATCTGATCCAGTTCCTCTTTCTTATTCAAAAAAATGACACAATGCGGATTTCCCATAGAAACACCGGTATAAGAAAAACGGGCAGATATGTGCTCTGGCACAAATTCAGGTGTGCCCATATCCACCCGAACTGCTGTTACAGCCACTCTGTCCGTTCCTTTATCTAAACGCAACTGACGCACACCGGCGTCCGTTTCGATTCTAAGATTCTCCTGTTCTGTTTTTCCATGGTCAGATACATATTTTCCGATACATCGAATACCATTTCCGCACATCTGCGCCCGGCTTCCATCCGCATTACAGATCAGCATCCGAAAATCTGCCACCTTTGATGGCAGCACACAGATCACTCCATCCGCTCCGATCCCATAATGACGGTCACAAAGCTTCTGTACCCGTTCTGCATTCAGCCATACTGGAGCGTGTTCACTGTCCCCATTTTCAAGACAATCAAAGATCAGAAAATCATTTCCAAGACCATGCATTTTAACAAATTTCATAGAACCTCTCCCGGAATACATGCCTGTATACCAATGATCAAAGTACATACAGGCTCTTTCTCTCAACTATATGTTATTCTGCGAAAAAGGTTCCTGATCACTCCCCGCCTATCGCACCGGGAGTCTTCTCATCTCTATATGTATTATCACTTTTTTACGCCATCAAAGCTGTTACTGATCCAGCATACCAAGAATCATCTGTGCCGTTTCTGTAAAACTGGTTCCATTATCCATACTGGTCTTTTGCAGGTAACGATGTGCTTCGTCTTCCGTCATTTGATTTCGTTCCATCAGAATCGCCTTTGCCCGATCCACCAGTTCCTGTTCTTCTTTCGTTCGTTTTCGTGGAGCCTGACGGCGCTTCCGCCGTTTCCGTTCCAGATTGTACGAAACCATTTCTACCGTAGATAACAGTTCGTGGATTTTCAACGGAACTGCCAGCCCAACAATTCCCGGTGTCCCGTTTTCCACCCACTGATCCTTCGTGGAGATCACGATCGTATCAAATCCCGGTGGCAGACATTCCACCAGTTCCTGATAGATCATATCGGAAAGCTTGTAAGTACAGACGACAATGCCATCCTGCAGACCATTTGCTTCCTGGATCACCTGCGCACCATTCGTACAGACACACACAACCTGATAACCGTTTCTGACCAGTACATTCTTAATGTTTTTTCCGTTTTCTGCTTTCGGAAATGCAACAATTATCCTTGTCAAAACTCAACCATCCACCTTTTAGAATTTGTCCAGATACTCATCTACTTCCCACTGTGTCACAGCTCTGCAATACCGATCCCACTCATCTTTCTTGGAATTGATATATACGTTACTGATATGTTCTCCAAGCACATCCTGAATAAATGCATCCTGTTCCATCGCCTCTACTGCATCACTCAGATTTGTCGGCAGTGATTTGATATTTCTCTCTGCTTTTTCTTCCTCAGACATGCTGAAAATATTCTTCTGAATATTCTCCGGCGGAGTAATTTTATTCTTCATTCCGTCCAGACCTGCTGCCAGACACAGCGCAATCGTCAGATACGGATTTGCCGCACAGTCCGGGCTTCGAAGCTCAATACGTGTGCCGCCGCCCACTGCAGACGGAATACGGATCAGCGGACTTCTGTTTCTCACAGACCAGGTAATATGAAGCGGAGCCTCAAATCCGGAAACCAGACGTTTGTAAGAATTTACCAGCGGATTTGTGATCGCTGTCATTTCATAAACATGTTTCATCAGACCACCAATAAAATAATAAGCGTCCTGGCTCAGTCCAAATTTATCATTCTCATCAGCAAAAATATTTTTGCCGTCTTTTCTCAGAGACATATTGATATGCATTCCGGAACCGCTGACACCACTCTTTGGCTTTGGCATAAATGTTGCATGCATACCATGACGTTTCGCAATGGTTTTGACAGCCAGCTTAAATGTCATAATGTTATCTGCCGCATGCATCGCCGGCTCATATCTGAAATCAATCTCATGCTGTCCCGGAGATGCCTCATGGTGGGATGCCTCAATCTCAAATCCCATATCTTCCAGCGTCAGAACCATATCACGTCTGGCATTTTCGCCATGATCGTTTGGTCCCATCTCAAAATAACCTGCTTTTTCTGTTGTGTCTGTTGTCGGACAGCCGTTATCGTCCGTATTAAACAGGAAAAATTCACATTCCGGTCCCACATCAAACACATATCCCATATCTTCTGCTTGTTTGATCACTTTCTGCAAAACATAACGCGGATCTCCCTCAAACGGTGTACCGTCCGGGCGGTAAATATCACAGATGATACGTGCTACCTTGCCCTGCTGCGGTCTCCATGGGAAAATGGTAAATGTATCCAGATCCGGATGCAGATACATATCGGATTCTTCGATTCTTACAAATCCCTCAATGGATGAACCGTCGAACATGCAACGGTTATCCAACGCTTTTTCCAACTGGCTGCTTGTAATGGCAACATTTTTCATATTGCCAAAAATATCGGTAAACTGCAGACGGATAAATTCGACATCTTCATCTTCCACCATCTGCATAATGTCATTCTTTGTATACATGGCGTTCCTCCTGTAATTTTATCAAAACTCTAATTCAAAGCCAGTATTTAATACTTCTTCAGGTTTTATTCGATACTTTTTCGCTCTGAATTATTAGGTTCATTATACTGATTTCTTATCAAATTTCAAGATTACATTTCCAAAAATCCCAGATCCCAGGATCGGTATTTTTATTTCAGAGTTTTCTGCTGAAGCCCAGTACCTCTTTTTTACTGAAAAAAATACAGGGTTCTTATATTAAAGTTTCTTGCCAAACTCCAATACATCCTCAAATTTCATATTTCCGTCAAAGAGATCCAGCGCACTTCCAATCGTATAATTCAGATGATGCTGTCCCCACTCTGCCAGTTCTTCCAGATTTTGAAAACTTCCGATTCCGCCGGCATATGTCACCGGAATGCGATTCCAGCTTCCAAGTAGTTCTACCAGTTCACGCTCAATGCCGGACGCTTTGCCTTCCACATCCACCGCATGGATCAGAAACTCATCCGCATACTGATACAAGCGGTCCAGCAATTCCACAGTCACGCGTTCTTCTGTAAATTTCTGCCAGCGGTCCGTTACGATATAATAAGCACCATCCTTTTTGCGACAGCTTAAATCCAGTACCAGATGTTCCTTTCCGACTGCCTGCACCAGTTTCTCCAGACGCTCATAATCCACTTTTCCATCCCGGAACACATAAGACGTCACGATCACATGACTGGCTCCTGCCCGCAAAAATTCATGGGCATTTTCTGCCGTAATACCGCCGCCCACCTGCAGTCCGCCCGGGTAAACCTGAAGTGCTGCCAGTGCCTGTAACTTAGTTGCCTCATAATGCGGGGAATCCTTTCCATTTAATAGGATAATATGTCCTCCACGGATTCCATAAGACTGATACAATTTTGCATAAAAGGGTGCATCCTGCTCCGACACAAAATTTTCTGCCGCCAGATCTCCCTGATCCTTCAGCGTACCACCTACGATCTGTTTTACCTTTCCATTATGAATGTCAATACATGGTCGAAATTCCATACAGCTCTCCTTACTGTCTCTCTATTAATTGCCATCGGGTTGCAGGTAACAATATCTCATTTCAAGTCGAACGTACGTGAGACTTGGTGCGTGATTCTGGTCAGCGTATGCTGACATATTCTCCTCAGAATCACTGCACATCCTCGCGGAGCATTTTATCTCAGTCAGAAATTAGACTGAGATAAAAAAGACCGGTTGAGAAATTACCTTATTATATTTATTAACTCTGCTTATTTGTGCTTTGGTTGTTTCTCCTAACATTTTGCAAAGTATACACTTAAAATATCACAAACTGTAAAAAAAAGAAACCTTTGCCGAAAAGTCATTGACATTACAATTTTAAATTACTATAATATTTTCAAAATTAATTTATTTATTTTTAGAAATCAGAAAAACAGCAGTGTTTTTCTTTTTTTGCTCACAAAACAGATAAGGGAGGATACAAAATGGCAAAAATTATTGGTGAAGGTATTACTTTTGATGATGTGCTGCTCGTTCCGGCATACTCCGAGGTAACCCCGAACATGGTTGATCTTACGACAAAACTGACCAACAAAATCACACTGAACATTCCGATGATGAGTGCCGGCATGGATACAGTTACTGAACACCGCATGGCAATCGCAATGGCAAGACAGGGCGGTATCGGTATCATCCACAAAAATATGTCTATCGAAGCACAGGCTGAGGAAGTAGACAAAGTAAAACGTTCCGAAAACGGAGTTATCACAGATCCATTCTCCCTTTCCGCAGATCACACACTTCAGGACGCTGACGACCTGATGGCAAAATTCCGTATTTCCGGTGTGCCGATCGTCAAAGAAGATGGTACACTGATCGGTATCATCACAAACCGTGATCTTAAATTTGAGACTGATTTTTCCAAAAAAATCAGTGAGAGCATGACCAGTGAGGGACTGATCACTGCTCCGGAAGGCATCACTTTAGAGGAAGCCAAAGCAATCCTTGCAAAAGCAAGAAAAGAGAAACTTCCGATCGTTGACAAAGACTTCAAATTAAAAGGTCTGATCACAATCAAAGATATTGAAAAACAGATCAAATATCCGCTTTCTGCAAAAGATGAGCAGGGACGTCTGCTCTGTGGTGCTGCTGTTGGTATCACAGCAAATATGATGGATCGTATCGATGCTCTGGTAAAAGCACATGTAGATGTTATCGTTGTAGATTCCGCACACGGACATTCCTTAAACATCTTAAATGCAGTTCACAAGATCAAAGAAGCTTATCCGGATCTGCAGGTTATCGCAGGTAACGTTGCAACAGGCGCAGCTACAAAAGCGCTGATCGAAGCTGGCGCTGACGCTGTTAAAGTAGGTATCGGACCTGGTTCTATCTGTACAACCCGTGTCGTTGCGGGTATCGGTGTTCCACAGATCACAGCTGTTATGGACTGCTACGAAGTTGCAAAAGAGTACAATATTCCGATCATCGCAGACGGTGGTATCAAATACTCCGGAGATATGACAAAAGCTCTGGCTGCCGGTGGTAGTGTATGTATGATGGGTTCCATGTTCGCAGGATGTGACGAAGCTCCGGGCGCTTTCGAATTATATCAGGGACGTAAATACAAAGTATATCGTGGTATGGGATCTCTTGCTGCTATGGAAAATGGAAGCAAAGACCGTTACTTCCAGCAGGATGCTAAAAAACTGGTTCCGGAAGGTGTGGAAGGACGTGTTGCTTACAAAGGCAGCGTAGAAGATATTATCTTCCAGCTTGTTGGTGGTATCCGCGCTGGTATGGGTTACTGTGGAGCTTCGACAATCAGAGATCTGACTGCTACCAGTCATTTTGTAAAAATCTCTGCTGCTTCACTGAAAGAGAGTCATCCGCATGATATTCATATCACAAAAGAGGCTCCGAACTACAGTATTGAGGAGTAATTAATTTCCGTATTTTTATAATGTAGTCTAAGAAAGGAGAAGAACTCAGACGAGTGCTTTGGGCTAAGACGCCCTGCATCACTAATCTGAGTTCTTCTCCTTATTTCAGTTTTGGCTATACTACAAAAGTTGCTCCGCCAGTTTATACCTATTCGCATTTTGCAGTATTCTATCAAAAATTGATGTGCAAACCTTTTTTCATAATTTTACTATTTCATTCTAGGGTAAAATTTTTCTTAGTTTTATTAATAACTCTATTTACTTTTATTCAATGTGTTTTTTCGATATTTTTATCTGCCACTGTTATTGTTTTCAGTTACGCCCGTATTGTTGTCTGTTCCGACTGTATTTTCGGTCTTATTTCCATTTGTGCCATCCTTATGATCTCTGTTGGTATCTGTGTCACCGGTGACACCATTTTTGATCGCCTCTCCGGTATCCTCAATCGACTCTTTCGCATTTTCTGCTGCGTCCCTCATATTTTCACCGGTTGTTCCATAATCTGTCTGATTGGTATCTGCTCTGTCATTGACGATTCCGTTATTGTCCGTCACAGTATTATCATCCACGACATTGTTATCGTTAGTTCCATTTTTGTCAGTGCCGTTCTCTGTGACAGAATTATTGTTGCTCCCATCGTTCATATCCGTATTTTTCTTTCCACATGCTGCAAAGGTCGTCAAACTCAATGCCAGCATAAGTATAAATGCTATCTGTCTGAATTTTTTCATCTTGGTATCTCTCCTTCTCATAACTTTTTTCACTAATGAAAATGAATCGTTGATTTTCTGTCAGCAACTATCAGCAAACGATCATCAAGCATATTCATTTCTGTATCGTTAATATGGTTCATTTTGTATTTTTTATACCTGTCTGATAAAAATACTCTACGTTTTCTTCATTCCCCCTCATTGTTTTTGTGCGCGTAGCAATAACCATAGCCTTCAAATCGAATGCATGTGAAACTTGGTACGTGATTCTGGTCAACGTATGCTGACATATTCTTCTCTTTGAATTTATTGAAAATCTATTTTGAGCTATTATTTCCGCATCTTGGAATTAAATATCAGAGATGCCAGATAGCCGAAAATTAATGCCGCTGATACACCTACCGCACAGGCAGTAAATCCACCGGTAAAAAGCCCCAGAAATCCACTTTCATCAACGGCAGTTTTCATCCCCTTCCAAAGCGTATTTCCAAAGCCAAGCAACGGCACATTTGCTCCTGCTCCCGCAAATTCAGAAAAAGGTTCATAAATTCCTACTGCTCCTAATACCGCTCCTGAGCAGACAAGAAGCACCATGACACGCCCCGGAAGTAATTTTGTTTTTTCCAGTAAAATCTGCACCAACGCACAGATCAGTCCACCTACCCAAAAGGCATTGACATAATCCATCGTTACACTTCCCTCCATTTTATAACTTTTACGTTTCATTTTTGCTTTATATATTTTTTTACTCTAAATAATGTGTATCACTTGCGTTTTACAAAATACTTCACATTTATCCATACCACTTAACATAATCACCAAATATCATTTTTCTGCACTTCATTCTTTCGAATTTTTTTAACGATTTTCTAGTACTTCTAATACTACTGCATGTGCAATTCCCGGCACGTTTTCACCCTCATTAAAACTGATTTTGGACAGCAGGGCACCTGTCGGCACAAACAGTACACGTTTTAATTCCCCGCGCCGCATCATCGGCAAAAAATGTGCACTCATAGTTACTGCCGCACATCCGCAGCCACTTCCTCCACTTCCGGTTCCCTGCCGCTCATTATCAAAAATCTCCAGCCCACAATCTGTATGGCAGCTTCCGATATCAATATTTTTCTGCTGTAACAGTTCAATCAGGATTTCCCGTCCAACCGCCCCCAGATCACCGGTAATGATCTTGTCATAATAAGACGGGCTTCTGGAAAAATCCTCCAAATGTGCTGCAATACAAGCTGCTGCCGCCGGTGCCATAGCAGCTCCCATGTTCATGGAATCACGCACGCCATAATCTACGATTTTGCCCGGTGTGATGCCGGTGATGCAGACATCACAACACGCTTCCCCCTTGCATTCTTTTTGCTGTACTCCTTGTGTTTTTGTACACTCTTCTTTTTCTAGTCCGCTTTTACATCTATTTTCTGTTTTATACCTGTCTCTACCAAGTACAAAGGCACCGGCTCCCGTAACCGTCCAGGTAGTACATAAGGGCCTTTGATTGGCATATTCCAAGGGAAACCGAAACTGTTTCTCCGCACTGGCAAAATGACTGGATGTGACCGCTCCTGCCAGATTCGCATATCCGGCAGACACGGTCATTGCCGCCAGAGCCAGCGATTCTCCCGCTGTTGAGCAGGCACCGTACAATCCAAATAATGGCAGATCAAATTGCTGTAAGCCAAAAGATGTTGCCATGGACTGTCCAAGCAGATCCCCCGCAAACAGATAGCGAAGTTCCTCTGCTTTCAATCGCGCTTTTCCTAATGCAATTGTCAATGCCTCTTTTTGCAGTGTGCTTTCCGCTTCTTCCCAGATGTCACATCCAAAATTGTCATCTTCTCCCACCAGGTCAATTTCATGCCCGATCGGTCCTTCTGCTTCCTTAGTTCCTGCCACGCAGCCGCTGCTGATAATCCAGGGTGGTTTTTCAAAAGTGATGCTTTGTTTTCCTGTCTGTGTTGTCATCGCATTATTCTCCTCACACATATTCTCATGCAAAGTATCTGTAAATAATCAAAAAAAATGCATACTATAACAAAAAAAGAACATCTCACATGGTAATTTCTACCGCATGAAATGTTCTTTCTTAACTTTCTAATATGCTATTCCTGCATTTAAAATCTATGCTAATTCAGATCAGACAGATTTTAAATATATTTACGCCATTTCTCACATACTCCAATCGCAATCTTTCTGTTTATCCTAGAATAAAGGAGTCTTGTATACACCGTCCGCGATCAGTTTTGCAAAAGCATCTACAACAGTCTGACGATCTTCCTGATAGGTTACACCAAACCATTTATCCTGTGTCTCAAGAACTTTTACAGACACCTCACCTTTTGCAAGCATGTCGCCAATGATGGTCGGAAGCAGATACTCTGCTTTGATGTTGCCCGGCTCCACATTTGCCAGAAATTCTGCAAATCCTTTATCCAGTACATCCAAAAATTCCGGTGTAACACCCCACATATTCATAGATACGTGTGTTCCTGTCGGAATCTCATTGCCATTTTCGTCTTTGACAATACCATCCGTATCACGGGCAATACCGCTTGTCTCAACAATCTTCTGCAACATCTCCTGTTCATCTACCTGGCATACACCTCTGGTAACAGTTCCGTTATCGCTGAGTGTATTATCAAGGATAAACCCTGCCATGCAATATTTGTACTGGGAATCACCACAGCCAACCAGATAATCATGCACTTTTACAAATGCTTCTTTCCCATAATAATCATCCGCATTAATTACTGCAAACGGCTCATTTACAATACCTTTACAGCATCTTACCGCCTGACCGGTTCCCCAAGGTTTTGTACGGTCTGCCGGTTTCTCAAAGCCTTCCGGAAGATCATCCAGAGACTGGAACACATATTCCACATCACAAATTTTTTCAATACGGTCTCCGATTACCTCTCTAAAATCTTTCTCAATATCCTTACGGATAATAAATACGATTTTATTAAATCCTGCTTCCAACGCATCATGGATAGAATAATCAATAATAATCTCGCCATTCGGTCCAACCGGTGTCAACTGTTTTACGCCACCACCAAAACGGGATCCGATTCCGGCTGCCATAATTACTAATGTAGTATTCATATACTTTTTCCTTCCTAAATTCCTAACTTGTATTTTTTCCTGTATTTAACAGAATTGTAACATTTTTTCTGCTAATAGTAAAGCAAAATGCACTTATTATTCAAATAAGTGCATTTTACACGCATATTCAACTATTACATAAAAATATGCAGGCGTTTTAGAGCTTTTTTAATTATTAAGCAGCTTTTGCCGAACCATTGACAACCTGATATAATTTTCCATCATATGTCACGGTACCATTATAGTTAAAATCTACTTTTCCATTGGAGAGATACCAGTCTCCGTTCTGGTTAGACGCAACACCGGTAAAATTAAAATTTACTTTTCCTTCTTCTATGCGCCACCAGCCATTCGCATTTTGGGCAACTGTCGTATCATAAGTAACTTTACTGTTGACCACATGCCACCACGTAGTTTCTCCATCAACGATTCCTTTTATGACATCATTTTTTTGGAAAGTTACTTTTCCGCCTTCCAGATACCACCAGCCATTACTGTTTGATGCGAATCCTTCAAAGCTGAAGTTTACTTTTCCATTTTCGATGCGCCACCAACCATTGCTGTTCTTTTCTACTCCATTATGTGAAAAGTCTACCATTCCATTGCTGATATACCACCAACCATTACTGTTTTTCGCCACGGTTGTATCAAAGATTACCTTGCTTCCGACTACGTGCCACCAGCCACTCTGAGCAGCAACGGCTCCTTTTATGACATCATTTTTTGTATAAGTAATCTGCCCATTTTCTACATATAAATAATCTGTACCGTTCTTATAGAATCCCGAATATGAAAAATCTACTTTTCCGCCATCAAGGTACCAGGTTCCATTTTTGTTAGATGCAATACCAGTAAAATTGAAATTTACTTTTCCTTCTTCTATGCGCCACCAGCCATTACTGTTTTTCTCTACTCCATTATGTGAAAAGTCTACCATTCCATTGTTGATATACCACCAGCCGTTGCTGTTTTTCTCTACTCCAGTATGTGAAAAGTCTACCATTCCATTGCTGATATACCACCAGCCGTTGCTGTTTTTCGCTACGGTCGTATCAAACGTCACTTTACTTTCGACTACATGCCACCAGCCATAGATCCCCTTTACGGTTCCTTTGATAACATCTGTTTTCTGGAAGGTTACTTTTCCAGATTCAATATACCACCAGCCATTACTATTGCTTGCAAATCCATTATAAGAAAAGTCAACTTTGCCACCTTTCAGGTACCACCAGCCGTTCTGGTTTTTCGCAACACCTTCATAATTAAAGTTTACTTTACCATTTTCGATCCGCCACCAGCCATTGGCATTCTTCTCAATACCAGTATGGCTATAATCAATCACACCATTTACATAATAGTACCAGTTACCATCAGATGCTTTGATCACACCATTCAGCCTTTTATCTGTCACGCCATTATTATTGCTTCCATCACCAGAATTTATAATTGTTACATAAGAAGTACTTACATATGCATACATATTTGCAAAATCATACTTTCCTGTACTTGTATTAATTCCTGTTCGTCCGCTTTTTAATACCGGATCACTTTGAATACGATAAAATCCATTTGTAGAGGTATTGCCATCTTTCAACAGAAATGCCACACCATACAGGTTTGCCGCATAATACAACCTGCTGGAAGAAGTACTGTTCCTATTCCGAATATTCAAGTTATTGGTAGGAGTTGTCTTCATGCAACTGATGGGATCTTTAATTCCAATTGTATAGCGATATTCATCCTTTGATGACAATTTTTCTCCAAGATAATACGCATAATTGGCCGCTTTCTCACCCCAGTACGGATCTGATGCATACTGCACATTGATTCCACTGGCTTTATTTCCCAGATAGGCACCACGATAGTTACTTCCATTTGGATTCAGATATTTTTTTGACATATAAGTCTCTGCAAAATCCTTAATACAAGCAGAAACACTACTGTAATAATTTGCACTCTGTGAAGGGGATGCATCTACAGCATTCAAGCCAAACAGGTTATTTTTATTTTTGGCTATGCTGCTATCCCCCCATCCACTCTCATTGATTGCAATGGAAGCCATCAACAATGCATTCACACCATATGTATTCTGATTATTTACAAAATCATTTCCCAAATCCTTTAACTTGGATGTAGAGGATATTTTTCCATTAATTGTGCTGTTCAAATCTGATGCAGAATAAGAAGTTGTACTTCTTAACGGAAGATACTGGTAATAATTAAAATACGGATTATTCGAATTTACAGAATGTGTCCTGCTATCACTGGTATAATCCGAAATCATTGTTGTATAGTTGGTATAAAAATAATGTCCATCATAACTGAAATAGTTCGTTCCCTGTGATAAATAAGACGGAGCTTTTCCATATCTTAGGTTTGAAACATACTTTGACTGTGACAGATTTCCGGTAATTCGATGATATAATTTTTCACCAGATACATAATAATAACTGTAACTCTTTACATTAGAAAGAGCTACGAGCGTTACGTCACTGCTTTTTACCTTTCCAATTACACCTGACATCATAAATATGTAATAATTCCCAGTTGTTCCAAGATATGCAGCATCTGCGCCGTATGTTCCATTAATATAGCCACTTTTTCCTGTACTGTATTCTGTGTAAGTAACATAAGCCGACGAATTATTTGTCTTGTTAAAATTAACCAGATATTGTGTTGATGTACTTCTTGCTCCATCTAAAGAAAATGTTTCCACTTTATTTTCCTGATTCTGCTGATCACTATTCCCCTGCTGTAGATTTTCTTCTGATTCTGACTCTGCCAGATCAGATGTGGCATCTATAGACTCTGCGTTATCTTCTCTCTGGGAACTATCTTCTTCCAGATTTCCCTCTTTTTCAATTTTCTCCATATCATCATTGGATGATACTTCTTCCCCCATCGCAGTATTGTCCCCGTCTGAAAACTCTGCATCTGATTTCTCACCGCTCTGACTTTCTGAATCCGACTGATTCATTTCTGAAGTTATCGTTGGTGTATCATTCCCATCTGCTTCAGCTGCCATAAAAGGTGTTGTCGTTATTACAGTACAAAGAATCACTGCTATCACTATCGATGTTATCTTTTTCTTCATACACTCATCCTCATTTGAATATTCTACAGTCCGCTAACTTTTCCACCCTTAATTGCATACGTTTTTCCATCTACAACCAGTTTTCCGTTATATCCGAATTTTACTTTTCCACCTTCCAGATACCACCATCCATTGCTGTTCTGTGCAATTCCTTTATAAGAAAAGTCAACTTTTCCATTTGTAATCTTCCACCAACCATTGCTGTTTTTCTCTACTCCGTTATGTGTAAAATCTACCACTCCATTATGAATATACCACCAGCCATTACTGTTTTTCGCTACCGTTGTGTCTAAAATCACTTTGCTGCCAACTACGTGCCACCATCCATTGACACCATCTACTGTTCCTTTGATGACATCATTCTTTTTAAATGTCACTTTTCCGCCTTCCAGATACCACCAGCCATTACTGTTTGATGCAAATCCATAGTATCCGAAATCTACTTTTCCATTATTGATGTACCACCAACCGTTGTTGTTTTTCTCTACCCCGTTGTGTGTAAAATCAACCTTTCCATTATGAATATACCACCAGCCATTACTGTTTTTTGCTACCGTCGTGTCTAAAATCACTTTGCTTTCAACCACATGCCACCATGCATTGACACCTCCAGCAGTTCCTTTGATAACATCATTCTTCTTAAATGTCACTTTTCCGCCTTCCAGATACCACCATCCATTGCTGTTTGCCGCAAATCCATAGTATCCCAAATCTACTTTTCCATTATTGATGTACCACCAACCATTACTGTTTTTCGCTACCGTCGTATCTCTTGTCACTTTGCTGTTTACGACATGCCACCATGCATTGACACCATTAACGTTACCCTTGATCACATCATTTTTATTGTATGTAACCTGTCCATTTTCCACATACCACCAATTAGTATTATCATGTACAAATCCATTATATGTAAAATCTACTTTTCCATTTTTTAAATACCAGGTTCCATTTTCATTTTCCGCAATTCCTTCAAACTTAAAATTAACCCAGCCATTTTCAATACGCCACCAGCCATTGCTGTTTTTCGCCACACCGGTATAGCCCTCATCCATCACACCATTTACGGTATAATACCACTCGCCTGTTTTTGGATCTTTTACAACATCCGTTCCACCGGATTTATACCAGTAATCCAGATCCACACAAGTCTTAATACCATCGATTTTTGCCCTGCTGCTACACTGCCAGATATTTAATGTGCCATCATAGAATCTTCCTTTTTCTGAATCCACATAGGAATGAGTATTATATCTTGCCATCCACACCCCATAATTTTTGCTGAGTGTGTCTGTGTCCATATCCTTTTCTAACCAACTGGAACTGGAATATACCATTGCCTGATATCCTGCGGTCTTTACCTTTTTACAAAAAGCATCGACACACGCTGTCTTCTGTGATTTTGATAAATTAGCATTGTTCAGTCTTTCCAGAGAATTTCCATTCTTATCGGTTGTTCCCGCATATTCATAGTCAATCACTACCGGAAGATCAAGCTGATACCCTTTGATTCTGTTCAGGGTCCATACCGCTTCTTCTTCTGCTTCCTGCACATTGATTGCCTGAGAGAAAAAGTAAACTCCGACCTTCAATCCTGCCGCTTTTGCGCCTTCAATATAGGTCTTAAACTTACTGTCGCCTGTACTTGCAA
Source organism: Roseburia sp. OM02-15 (assembly GCF_003481835.1). Lineage (NCBI taxonomy): Bacteria > Bacillati > Bacillota > Clostridia > Lachnospirales > Lachnospiraceae > Roseburia > Roseburia sp. OM02-15. Next base: position 84,400 of record NZ_QULX01000007.1, on the reverse strand, counting down.
TCGTTCCACCGGCATATCCACGATATCCGACACGGATCAATGCATATTCCACACCAGATGCTTTTACTTTTTTCCAGTCAATGTTTTCGTTATGATAAGATACATCAATTCCCATTGCAATACTTTTTCCAGAAGTATCCTTGCTGTTATGTGTATATGTATTGATTTTAGTACCTGTAATCTTTCCGGCACTGTTTAATATATAATTTTCCCATTTCGTTGTGATTCCACTGCTGCTGCGTGCTGATCCATCTTCCTCTAGTGAAAATGTCGCAATACTATCATTTTCTGCAACGTCATCAGCTGTCTGCTCGTCACCATACATTTGCTGAAAAGCTCTTGCATTTTCCGGATCATCCGCATCCCAGTCTGCTGGATACAGATCCTCATTTGCTGCTTTCGTATCCGTTTCCAAACTACTTTCACCTGTACTATTTTCAATTTGAGGCTGATTTGCAGATTGAGCCAGAGCAGTCACACTACTATTCATTGATACTGCCAAAGAAGCAACCAAACAAATTACCGCAATTTTTTTCATTCGTAAACCTCATCTTTCCTTTTAAAATCTGTATTATCTTTTCTCAATACTTTATTATATCGCAATATGAACAATGGGACAAGACGGAAATCTATTGTTCTCCACCTTGTCCCCTCTACATGCGACAGTTCACACGCACCATACCAGAATACATGTGATGAGTGAACTGCAACATCTACATTAAATTTCTACCCATCCATTTGTTACACGGCAATTACGATTATGATACCATACCGTTCCATTGTATCCGAAATTGACTTTTCCACCTTCCAGATACCAGCTGCCATTACTATTCTTTGCTACTCCATAAAAATTAAAATTGACTTTTCCATTCTCAATGCGCCACCAGCCATTGCTGTTCTTTTCCACACCATTATGGCTAAAGTTTACTTTTCCATTATGGAGATACCACCAACCATTTTCGTTCTTTTCTACGCTGTTACAGCTGAAATCGACCTTGCCATTCACAATACGCCACCAGCCGTTACTGTTTTTTGCAACTCCTGTATATGTAAAATCGACCTTACCGCCTCTGATATACCACCAGCCGTTTTCATTTTTCTCTACACTGTTGCATCCAAAGTCAACTTTTCCGCTTACGATTCTCCACCAGCCATTTTCATTCTTTGCCACACCTGTGTAGTTAAAATCTACCTTGCCATCATGGATATACCACCAGCCATTGCTGTTTTTCTCTACAGAATCAACAAACTGTACCTTGCTATCCTTTACATACCACCAGGCATACACGCCGCTTACGTTACCCTTAATCACATCTTTTTTCTGGAAAGTAATAACTCCATTTTCCACATACCACCAGCCATTTTCATTCTTGACAAATCCGGTATAGCCGAAATCCACTTTACCATTTCTGACATACACCCAGGTACCATTCTCATCTTTATGTAAGCCAGTAAAATTCGTTCCAAGTTCTGCCGAATAATCCCATTCATCTAATACATTGACCTGGATTTTATCTCCTGACGTTGCATATATGGTTCCTTTACTGCCTTTTTGAAACCCTTTTAAAACTCCTGTTTCTGAATTATAGAAAATATTTCCTGCTGTATGATAAGAAACTTTTTTTGCCCCATAAACCGGTGTCGTAACACCTACTACGGTTGTCTCATGGTTCTGTCGTACATAAGCCTGCGTAATATTTTTTCCATTACTGTCTTTCCATGTGACACTTGCGTGATTTACCTTACCTTCAATTACCTGATACATTCCTTCCGCGGCCATCAGTCCATTCTCATTATGTCCAATCTGCGAATAATGAATATCATAATGCACATCTGCGATCGCAGTTGGTACTTTACTCGAAAGATTGCGGATCGGATAATCGAAGGTTCCATTATATTTAGAAAAATAATTTTTTACTCCAGAATCTGTTACCCAATTTTCATTATCATTCGTCACTACATAAACATTGTTGAATTTTGAACTGCCGCCAATGCCATATTGAGCTGCACGCGGACCTGTCATCATCAGCTCATCTTCGTACTCACGTGTTCCAACAGAAGAACGCAGCATGATAATACCGCATTTATCTATTGCTAAATTATTTGTAATGTTACGATACATGTTGGAAAAATCAGCATAATAATCATCTGCTGTACGATAATGATCCTCCGTTTCTCCCTGTAACCAGAACATCAGACGTTTCCCTGCCGTATAATGTCCTGCATTAATTTCCGCCTGATATACCTTCTGTGCCAGCTTACTGACTGCCATAGCACGCTCATAATTGCTCTGCCCCGGCTGCCAGCTTGCAATCGCAGATCCACTCCATGCCACATTTACCGTCCATACTTTTTCTCCGGTCAGTTCATTCCATTTATAAGCCAGTGCACTGTCCGGTCCGGTTTTTCCATTTCCTGCTGCCGTCAATGTATTTAACTCATATTCCAGCTTTTTACCAGATACCGAAGTATCCGCACTTAATGATCCTGCAACAAAATCAGACGCATTTCCTGCATCACACATGTTTGAAAAATTAATACCGGTAATATTTTTTGCCCAGCTGGATACGGTTGGTGCATAGGTAGAATATACAGTACCTTCCTTACAGGCAACCGAATTATTTAACTGATACCCCGTATTAGAAGAACACATTCCTTCCATATTACTCTGTCCCATTAAATACATGATTGTCAGTTTTGCAGGAACAACCGTAACCTTAAGGTCAATCTCATCATATTCTGTCTCTGTGTCTTCTTTTGGTTCTAACACTATCGTTGCTGTACCAACGCCACTTGCCACAACTGTTTCATCATCCAGTTTTGTTAAAACAGAATCATCCAATTCCGTTTGTACAACTCCGTTTGTAACCGGATTTGATTTACTTTCCTCTGTCCTAACGTCCGCTATGATATAATCATTATACTGTTCTTCAGAACAAATCGAATATCTGTCATCATAGCTTAAATCCGGAATACTATCTGTCTTTATCTTTTTATTATCATTGATGTCATCTTTAATATCATCCATCAAATCTTTCAAACTTCGGTCTGTTACCGCTTCAGACTCTGCTGTACTCTGATTTTCTATCTGAGAATCACAATCCTGATCTTCTGTTTCAGTTTCTACTTCATTTTCTGCTTCCTGCGCTGAAGCATTTTCATTCACATCTTCTTCCATATGATCAGATAAGTTCTCTTCTGTTACCTCTACATTTTGAGAAACATCAGAAACTTCTGCTGCATACACATTGCCTGCGCCAAGAGCAAGGATCATGATACAACAGATCAGAGCTGACATATGTTTTTTCCATTTTCTCATCTCTTTCCGTCTTTCCTTTCTCATTTATTTATCCAACTAATTATTTATAAGCTAATTTTATATTATAGGATATTTTTTTTTAATGTTCAAGGTTTTCCACTAAAAAAACAGAGATTTCAGCATAAACTGAAATCCCTATTTTTATAATTGGAATATTAGAATACAATAACTTTTGTTCCATTTGGGATGTTATCATAAATCCATTTTGCATCATTGATATTTAATCTGACACATCCATGAGATAACTGCATTCCCAAACGTCCATCCTGAATACTTGTCTTACTTCCTTTATTGTAAATTACAGAATGGAACAGATAATCTCCATAAAACTGTGTATAATACCAGCAATCATAGCTTGGTTTACCAAAAGATAAACCACGACCAGTTACTTTAAATTCTCCTTTGACGGTCGGAGTGGAAGGTTTGCCCGGACTGCACGAAATATATTTCACGGTAGACCAGTTTCCCTTTGAACCTGCAAAAATAGCAACTTTACAAGCAGATGTATCCGTTACGATCAACCAGTTTGTATCACTGGATGCATAAGCTGCTCGGGATGAAATCTGTACACTTACACCACTCATGGTCACTTTTCCATTTGCGACATAACAATCTGTACCGTTCCATTTTATATTTCCATTATAACCAAAGTCAACTTTTCCTCCACGGATATACCAGGCTCCATTATTATTTACACCAATACCATTGAATCCAAAATTCACTTTACCATTATCGATTTTCCACCAACCGTTAGCATTTTTTGCTACTCCTGTATAGCCGAAATCTACTTTTCCTCCGCGGATATACCACCAGCCAAGATGATTTTTTTCTACACTGTTACAATTGAAATCAACTTTTCCATTTACAATGCGCCACCAGCCAAGACGGTTTTTCGCTACTCCTGTATAACCGAAATCTACTTTTCCTCCGCGGATATACCACCAGCCAAGATGATTTTTTTCTACACTGTTACAATTGAAATCAACTTTTCCATTTACAATGCGCCACCAGCCAAGACGGTTTTTCGCTACTCCTGTATAACCGAAATCTACTTTTCCTCCGCGGATATACCACCAGCCAAGATGATTTTTTTCTACACTGTTACAATTGAAATCAACTTTTCCATTTACAATGCGCCACCAGCCATTGACATTTTTATCCACACCGCTGTGTCCGAAATCTACTTTTCCTCCGCGAACATACCACCAGCCGTCTTCACTCTTTACAATGTCATTACAGTTAAAATCAACTTTTCCTCTGACAATTCTCCAGGAGCCATTTTCATTGCTTTTTACACCTGTATAGGAAAAATCTACCTGACCATTTTTTACATACCACCAACCATTTGCATTTTTTCCAACATTGGTATAAGTACGATCTATGATACCATTTCGGTAGTAATACCAATTTCCATCTGCCGTATTTTTGCAAATACCATTCAACATATCGGCTGTAACTTCACAGGAAGCTGATACTTTCATTTCAGAATCATAAGCAGTAATCGTTGCTGTACCATTTTTAATCGGTGTAACCGTACCATTCTCATCAACTGAAATAACAGAAGGATCAGAAGATTCCCAGATCAGATCCTGATCAGATGCATCTTCCGGATAAATAGTAGCATCTAATTCAAATGGTGTATCATCTGTCACGTATTTTTTATCTGTATTAAATACAATTCCAGAAACAGGTACCCATTCTGTATCAGTTACATCCGTCACTTCATAGCAATCATTATCTGTACAATGGATACTTTTTGTTCCTTTCACACCAGGCTTTGCAGAAATATCTACTGTATAATCCTTATTCCACATATCTGCCTCATGTGTTTTATGTACATTTACCATGTTCTGTGCCTGTTCAACATCACATTTATAAGTTACTGTCTCCCAGTCATCTCCTTTTTCACTATCACCAACCGTATAATTTGTAACTTCATCAATATGACCATTATGACGAATTTCCAATGTTGGCAGTTCACTTTCCTGATTTGTATTCTCATCTGATAATACTGCAATCTCTGCCCCACTGTTATCATTTGATATTTCTGCTGCCAGTGCCGGTACTGCACACATGCCAGCCATCAGGGATACTGCTGCCAATCCCACTATTACTTTTTTTAATTTCATAAACCCACCTTTCTGCAAAAGGCTCTCACAGATTTCTCTGCATATCGGTCTTTTACTCAATCACTCTTAAGATTTTTACTCTTTTTCCAGAAAATGTCAATAGAATATTCAACTATTACTATATATTGTCAAAATCTCATCAATCTGCGCCTGTTGATTTTTTTCATAAGATTTGAATTCTTCTACATTATCTAATTTGTATTGTTTCAGAAGAATGGTACTATCTGCTACAAGTTCTCCAATAACTGCCACACCCAGCATAATACACAGCATCTGTTTACCTGCTTTTTTGCCTCCACAAACAAAAACATTTCCAGAAATACCCAGATTCCAGTGAAAATGCAGTTAATTCCGCCTGTGTACCAATTTAAGGAAATCGATATTCCAACACAAAGACTCAGATGCCACAGATTCTTTTTCCAGATCAGACGATAAATACCTAGTAAGATCAATGGAAGTAAGATCACACCGTCCAGCCACATTACATTACTGCTCTGTGCCAAACCATACTGACACAATCCAGATCCCATAGAAAGGAACCAGATCCATACACGTCCCAACTGATTTTCAAATCTTCTGTTTAGCCAGATTCCTCAAGTCATAGATGCCAGTGCAAGTTTGATCAGGATCATCAAATCAAAAAACGTATGTAATTGCGTTTTATCAAAAAAATACACCAGCAAATTTAATGGAGATGCCAGATAATAACTGAATACTGTGATATTTGTTCCATCCAGTGTCTTGCCAAACGTATAGCCAATATTGTTGCTTCCATGCAATACATCATGAAACCAGGCATAAAAATCCATGTATTGATAGTATACATCTGCGCTTGCCAGTGTAGAACCACCAAATGGTGCCAGACCTAATATTTTAAAAAGAATGATCAGAAGTACTGCCACACCTGTAAAACATCCCATATACAAGCTCAAACTTTTTATTTTAAGCTCCATATTAGCAAGTTTTACTCTGTGTGCCAATATCAATATTGCCTGCATATCCGCTCTCCATTACAAATAATCAGAAACTCTGTCCATACTTTTGGTTCTTAAATTTCGCTGCCAGAAAAGATTTAATCTTCTTGGGCCAGTTCTCTTTTCCAAGCTGAATACATGGCAACTCTTTATAATTCACCTGATTATATTCCATCCATACATCCAGCAACAATTCACTGATTCGTCCCATAAACCTCGCTTCATAAGGTGTCATTGCACTGGTATCAACTTTTTGCTCTACCTGACCCAATATTGCAAACAGCCATTCACAGTATGCATGATACAACTCTTTCTTCATAATAAACATATTAAACATATGTCCGCTTTTTCTCTGAAGCATTCTCTTGTAAGTCTCATAATATTCCGGGCATATCAACTGTATGATTTCCCCGGTAATATCTAAATGTCTGTGATCATGTGTATGCTCATAATGACTATATAAAGTTTCAATATAATAATTTCTTCGCGTCGGAACGATTACATCTGCATGCTCCAAGACATCCTGTGCCTTTTTTGAAGTAAGAATCGCACGTTGTTTATCCTGGCACAGCATCGCTGCCAGCTTTGAATTTTTATTTGAAATGTACCGTCTGTAATGCACTAACCCAATATAATCCGCATCCAGATTCTTCCATGCCCAATATATTCCTGTCAATTCACAATAATTTGCATTTTTTGCTGATATATTTTCGCCGCTGTCATCCCCCTGAAATCCAATCTCCTGTTTTGCAATCGCATGACCAACATGTAACGGTAAATACATCTCATCCGACGGCATCCAATATTTCTTATGTGCGGCAACTAATACTTTTATATTTTTCTTACTCATAATTTTAATATATCCTCTGCTGACAATATTGCATATTTGCCAAACTGACCTGTTCTCAGCTTTTCAGAAAGTTCTCTTACAGATTCAGCGTATTTATTATACGCGTTCTCATCCAACATTTCAAATTTTGCAGATAATTCCTTTAAAGAATCTACGCAAATTCCTACTCCCTGTTTCTCTACAAAATCTGCCTCCGCAGCTTCTTTCCAGATAATAACCGGCAAGCCACTCGACAAATACAGTGAAAGTTTGTGCGGGTTATTATATCGCAGATATTGTCCGGACTGTCCGACACAACCATCAATACTTGCACCGTCCCATACCAGACCAAATCCACTTGTCAGTTTTCCCGGAATCTCATCCGATGGGAAGCTTCCAAAATACTGTACATTTTCGCATTGATCCATCTTTTTGTCATAATTCATGCCATACAGTTTCACACTGACACCGCTTAGTTCGCCAAGCTGACCGACATACCCGCATTTTTCTGTATCAAGATTTCCAGCTACTGTAATCGCTTTTTCAAACTTTGGTATATTGATAACACTTCCTTTTTGCAGATAATCAAAAATCTCAAGTGTCACAATTTTCTCTTCTGATACACCGCGTTCTATAAAAAACTGTTTCATCACTGCATTATGTACGATCAGTACATCTGCAATTCGCAGCATAAATTCAAATTCACCTTTATAATAATCATTGTAACGAAATGCCCGCAATTCCTCTACATCATGAATCAGACTGATAAATTTTACATGTTTTTTTTCTTTTAATTCCGTCAGTGTTTTCTCTCTGGTCAACTGCGGATAATGAAACGGATGCTGTAGCAGAATAACCGAATTTTCTTCTACTCTTTTCAGACATTCTGCCCAGTCTTTCCGATAGCCAATCTGACGCTGTACTTTTGCAAGCTTCGTTCTTTTTGTCGTATTCATGCGGATCAGGATTCTTTCATACTTCAGAACATCTGCAACCTCTGCAATATCCTGCGTTGCTTTCGTTCCCGCATGATTATAATTTTCAGAAATTTCTACAATTTGATATTTCTTCATCTTACATCCTTTAAAAACAGTTTCTCTAATTTCACGGTTTCCGTCTCGATATTATATCCTTTTTCTGTAAAATTTTGTTTTACTTCCGAAACATCCAGACGTTTTGCCGTTTTCTGCATCTGACTCAAATGCTCACTCCATACTTCTGACCCTTCATCCAGATCCAGGAATGCAAAGTTGGAATTAATCTTCACTTCCTGTGGGATTACTTTTGCCGAAGCAAGCATCGGAACACCATTTGCCTGTGCTTCTAAGGCAGCGATTGGCAATCCCTCGAATTTTGACGGGAACAAAAAAGTATCAAATGCACTTAACCAGCCACAAATGTCTGTCTGCATTCCTGCAAAATACACTTTTTCACTGATTCCATAACGTGCTGACAGCATTTTCAGGTCTGTTTCATCCTCACCCTGACCGATCAAAACCAGACAGGCATTCGGATATTTTTTCAGAAAATGCTGAAAGATATCCAGACAAAACTTCTGATTTTTTTGAAAATGTAATCTGCCGACATTACCAATCACCCATGTTCGTTCATCACACTGCAGCTTTTCCCGATAGTTTCTGCGCTTTTCTTCATCAAAAGCCATGCGATCCACCGATATGGAATTTCGAATCATTACAACCTTCGGCAGCAATCGGTCTTCATAAAACCATTTTGCTGCATCTTCTGAGCATGTCCAAAAATCGGTTGCAAATTTATCAATGCGTTTTTTATTTCTTTCATGCAACATGCCACGCAGTTTACTGTCCATATTCTGTGAATTATGACTGTGAATAATTCTCCGTGGGATGCCATATTTTTTTGCCATAATCAAATAATCAATATTAGCCAGACTACAGACATTTACCCAGATCGCATCGTATGTTCCCTGTGAATCTTTAAAAAATGCTTTTAATTCCTTTTTATATTTTCCATAATTTTCACTGCGGGCTGTAATATGAAAAACGTTACCGCCCATGGCAGTCAGTTCGTCCTCATACGCCGCATCTTCATGAAAATTACAAAGAAAGTCAAATTGTATTTTTGTTTTATCAATACACCGGTAATAGTTCATGATCACACTTTCCACACCACCGGGATTTTCTGTCATTCCAAATACAAGAACTCTGTACATTTTCTTTTACTCCTAAAATAATCTGTCTGCATTTCCTATTTTTATCATTATGATAGATTTGACCATTTTTATACAAGTATATTATATACTCAAACCATCTTTTTCTGTACCTTTTTATTTTTAATTTTTTATTAAGTCACTGTAACTATCTTGTATCACTTTTACTGATATGCTTTTTCGCATCTTTAAAAAAGCTCCATATCATCAGAATCATGATGATTCCAATCGGAAACGCCGAAATAATACTGATCGACTGAATATTTCCCATAGAACTTTCTGAAAAAACAAGTGCGATCGGTAACACAATTAACAGAACACACCATAATAATGTAATTAATGTGTGCGGATGTTCATTTTCTCCAAGTTCTTTATAGCTATAGCATGCTGCGGTATACGCTATAGAATCAAAGGATGTTGCATAGAATGCAATCATACATACAAAAGTGAGAATCAGAATAAAAGGTGCACAAGGCATTGTCTGTATAATATTAAGGATCAAATCATACAAATCTCCGTTTGCCTTAAACTGAGCAATAAAATCTACTCTTCCTGCTACCTGCAATCCCAGGGAATAATTGCCCAGCACAATAAAGCTTACAATTGTTGAGCCAACACCAAAAACGTATCCTCCAAGTATTGTCTGTTTTATCGTTCTTCCCTTTGAAATATTGCCAATAAAAAACGGAGCAGCAACACACCATACCATCCAGTATGCCCAATAATAAATGGCACTAACGTGACCATCCAGTCTATTTTCTTCTTCATTTCTCCTCCCCTGCATTTCATCACATATCTTTATATGATCCATCTAATGCTATCAGTTCCTCCAGATTATCGATTTCAATTACATCATCCGCATTCATCGGACGAATACCCAGTTCATACTCGTCCGCATGACAAAACATTACAACATCATCCCAGTAAATCTGTCGGTTATATTTCTCATTAAATTCCAGTTCCAGGTGATGTTTCAGACGCTTTCCATCTGCTTCGTTCCATCTTGATACAGAATACAGCTGCCATCCGCCTTTTCCACCGGTTCTGCTACATGAAGTAACAATCCCTTTTTCCACCGTCATCAGCCATTCCTCTGTCTCGTCATCTGTCCAAACTGCATTGTATCCGGATCTATCAAATTCCGGGGCCAGAATTTTCTCATGGTAAATGATCTGGTCTCCATCCAATATAATGGCATTTTCTATATAATCTCTTGCCACATATAATGATGAAATATTATTACAGGTGTCATAAAATGGATTTTCAATGAGCTTCACGTTTTCATATTCTTTGGGCAATATCTCAAATTGATCTTTCAGATATCCAACTACAATATAAATTTCAGATATTCCATTTTTATGCAGCGCTTCAATTACACTGTCGATCATTCTCTTTCCATTTACTTTTACCAATGGCTTTGGTGTATGCAGCGTTACCGGTCTCATTCGGGTTCCTTTTCCCGCAGCCATAATGATTGCTCTTTCTACTTTATACATGTTCCTATATCTCCACTTTTCTTCTCTCAGTCTCTACAATCGCATAATACTCTTTTGCATATCTGTATTGCCGTAGCGAATATTCTCCAAATTCAACACCAAGATTTCGCTTATATTCGCACCAGTTGCTCCACAATAAACCACATATCGCTATATATGCATAAATTTTTATACGGATGTTTTCTGCACACCCCTCTGTAAAATAAGCATCGATTGTCTGATCAATATGTGTTCTGTTATACATAGCATAAATGCAAAACATCGCAATATCCACATGCGGATCCTGCATTGCTGCATATTCCCAGTCAATCAGCCTGATGTCAGTTTCTTCCGGATTTTTCTCCCAAAACAGAAAATTATCCGGAACAGCGTCAATATGTGTCAGTACTTTCTGCCCACAATACTGTTCCACATACGATTTCAGCGAAAATACTTTCCTTTTCGTCTCCGCATAATCTTTAAAAGTGGAAGGGCTTCCCTCCCACAATTGCTCATAAAATTGAATATGTTCAAACAAATCAAATTCGTGATTGACCTTCAGCTTTAATTCATGAAACTCGCGCAACTTTTTCATACATTTCTTCACATCTTCCATCTGCTCTGCATCGCAGTTTCTGACAGAGTTCATATATTCTGTAATTTTATATCCGTTCTCCGGATTCATATAAATTACCCGGTCACATATATGATAATCTGCTATCTTCTGATAAACTTCTGCTTCCTCACGTCTGTTGATCAGTTTATCTGTCCCCTCACCGGGGATTCGCATAATATACTTTTTCTCTTTGCATTCAAATAAAAATGACCGGTTGGTCATTCCCTTTTTCAGAACCGTAATATTCTTTATATCCTTTTGCGACACCTGGAACACTTCTTCAATAATCTGAATCGCATCTGTTTTTAACTGATCACAACCGCTGTCCAACTCCCGTAACTGTTCAAATGTATTAATTTCTACTACATCTGCTTCATCTACTACTCTGGCCGGCACGATCATTTTTCTTTTTTCATACAGCGTTTCTTCCCAGAATGCACTCGTATAACAGGATGTACTGCACATCTCTTTTATCCGTTGTTTTACCAGCTGCGCTTCCTTTCCTGTCAAATAAGAAATACCAATCATACCATTTCCGGCATCTGTCTCTGATATCAGATTCAGTTCCATATTTTGATTTACTAAGACACAGCTGTCTGGTTTTAAAGAATTATTTACCATGTACCAGGAGTATAATTCCTGTTTTCGGAACAGATTATGTTCACACCAGATATCACATGGAACAATATACGTATTTGAAATATATTTTTCTGCACATTTCAGTGAATACAGGTTATTTTTCGTTGTATATTCCGGATTTACGATCAACTCCACCCGATATTCATCAATCAGATATTCATATCTTTCTTTCATAAATCCAACTACGATATATATATCGTATATTTCCGCTTCATGAAGCTGCCGGATCAACCTTTCGATTAGTGGTTCCCCGTGAATCTCTAGAAGTCCTTTGCTCACTTCTGTATTGATTGGAACCATCCGCATACCATATCCGGCGGCCAGAATAATTGCATTTTTTGGTGATGCCGCATGAATCTGCGCTTTCGTTTTACCATTCCTTTGCATATTTACATCCACATAGTAGTTCTCTTCCATCAACCTAATCCTCTGTCCGCATTTCTTTTTTTTCATTCTGCTTTGCACGCAGTTCATACACTTTTCCACACAAATAATATTGCTGAAATTTTAAAAGCAATATTGGCATCATACGCGCAGATCTGCAGGAAGCTACCGGTACAGCCTGCAATGCTTTCTGAAATATTTCCTCCCGCAGAAGCTTCTTCAATGCCTTCACCTTTTCTGAAAAAGCCACTCTGTTTCCCGCGGAAAATACTTCTCTGACCATCATTATATTCAGATGCATTAAAATATACACCTGATAAGCCTGATATAACTGTTGGTCATTCTCTGGTATCGCATTCTGTGTTGTCTGCAGAGATAACAGGTATCCTTCCGTCTTCTTCCCGTCATATGTCCGCATTGCAGAACCTGCATCCGTAGAATAATGATAACAGGATTCCTGTGAAAAAATGATCCTGCCACATTTTATTATATACCGAATCAGGAAATCACTGTCTTCAGCCAGGCTTAATTTTTTATTAAAATCTAATGAAGATTGCTGAATAATACTATGCCGGAACAATTTACCCCAGACAGCCATGCAGCGTGTCGGGTTCCTGAGCATTCCTGCAAGGCATTCCCGTACCCCGGTTCCTTCATAACCGTCTGCATTTTCTCCAGTTGCAACATTTACGATCGCATTTCCTTTTTCATAACTGAAAATATACAGATCTGCCGCTTTTCCGCTATTTACCGTATCCAATAATTTCTGCAAAGTTCCTGCTGGAAGATAGTCATCTGCATCCAGGAAAAAAATCCATTCTCCATGTGCAGCTTTTACTCCAGCATTTCTTGCATTCGAAACACCTTTTTCAGAACAGATCAGAAAAACATTCTCATACTTTTCAGCCAAAGCTGTTCCAATCTGTTTTGTATGATCGGAAGAACCATTCTCTATAATTATGACTTCAGCCAGGTTGTTATCTTTTGGTTGCTTTTCCTCTTTTACTACACTTTCCACACATCTTTTCAGAAACTTTTCTGAATTATGTGCCGGTATAATAAAAGAAATGACAATGTTATTCTCCATCTTTCTCTGCCTTTCCACGTTTCACTTTCCCATGCAATACATCCTGTAATACCTCAAGGAATAACGGTTCCCGCATAATCAAAAGTAATACCGCATATACTGCTCCAAAAACACATACCGATATTACTAGGGCTATAAAATTTGATAAATTCAGTGCTTTTACTCCATAACAGGCAACTCCTGCTACCGCGGTAGATACACATGCTTTTACCCATTGTACTTCTGAAAACAAATCCCTGATCCAGTCACGCAATACAATGAGCTGAACAATCAGAACAACAGTCTCTGCGATCAGTGTTCCAAGCGCAGCACCAGCTGCCGACATTGTTGGAATAAAAATCATATTTGCAACAAAATCTGCAATTCCTCCGGCAAGTACAGAATAAAATACCATTTTTTCTTTTCCGATCGGCACCATGATCTGCAATCCTAAAACATTTGTCAGGCCGATCAGAAGTACTGTAGGCATAATGATCTGCATTGGTATAATAGAATTTTCATATGTTTTGGAGGCCAGCAAAAAGATAGACTCCCTGGAATACAAAATAAAATATACCGTCACCGGTAGCGCAAGCAGCACCACAAAATGTAATGCTTTTCTGCTCACCCGTTTGAATTCCTCTTTCATTCCACGCTCAATATAATAAGAAACCCTTGGCAGCAATACAGTACTCAAAGCTGTAACAAAACTTACCAGTAATCCTTTAATTTTTATGGATGTTCCATAATAGCCTGCCTGCGTTTCATTTTTCAGGAAACCAAGCATAACGTTATCCAGATTCGTATAAATTGTCGTTGCTGCTGCCATTGCAAAGAAAATCATTACTTCTTTGAAATGGTGTTTTAAATCATAATGACCTACCGGTCGCAGATTAACATACTTTCTCAGATTAATAAAATTCAGGAAATTAGATCCAACCGTAGCCACAATGCTGATTGCTCCATAGATAACGTAATCTCCCTGATGTCTGACAAACAGGAACATCAGCACCAGACCGATTGCTTTAAAGATAATCGACCGCACTGTAATATAAGTATACTGCTCCAAACCTTTATACAGCCATTCCACACCAATTACATTAAAAATAATCGTAGAACTCATGATCCAGTATAAAGCAGCATCATTGTGTATCTTCGGCACTTTCCATATTGCCACAAAATAAGCAGCATACACAAAAACAGAAATAAGGAGATTCAGCAATAGAATCTCCTGTACTGTTTTGGTCAGCTTCTCTCTGTCATCTCTTACCTGTGCACATGCACGAATACCATAAGTTGGCACGCCAAGCATCGCTACCATAGAAAAATACTGAGCAATCGAAGTAGCTACGTTTACCTTACCAACACCTTCTACCGAAAGCACACGCGTGATATA
This sequence comes from Roseburia sp. OM02-15, assembly GCF_003481835.1. Taxonomy (NCBI): domain Bacteria; kingdom Bacillati; phylum Bacillota; class Clostridia; order Lachnospirales; family Lachnospiraceae; genus Roseburia; species Roseburia sp. OM02-15. Next base: position 69,385 of record NZ_QULX01000007.1, on the reverse strand, counting down.
CGGCAATGTGATCAGCGGAAAAATGAATGTAGATGCCGTGAGAATCATATTCATTATAAAATTTACTTTAACAGATTTAATCTTGACCATTTATTATTATTACTCCTACAGTATCTTTGTTCCAGATGCGGTGCCGTTGCAAATAATGCCAGTGCAAATGGATTGTACGTTAATTCTATGATATGATGCGCAATCATACAATTAATAGATATCAGAATGATAACCACTATAAAATACGGATCATTTTGAAACTTTTTGCAGCACATCATGTATACCGCCAATGTGATCAGTAAAAAAAACACTCCATATCGCAGAAAAATATACAGGTACGAACAGTCTATAAAGAAATATTGGGAAGCCGATATCTTTGTAGTCCCACCATTTCCAACCATTTTTATCGACTGTCCAAATAATGTCATTCCATATTTCATCAATCCCTTATGCCCCAATTTCAATCTAGTTGACATAAAACTGTCTAATGCCAGGAAAATAGGATTTCCAGAACTGTAAAAATAGGATACAACAAACATAAATCCTGCTGCAATTGGCATGCTGTAAGGTAAAGCCTTCTTTGCTTTTCCTGTACTGAAAATATTTCTACCGTTTGCAACATATCTCTGGCTGATGCAATAAAAACAGATCAGCATAAGAAACAGACAGCCCATATCCAGACGTGTATTGCAAAACCAGTAAACCAATACTCCCACAACCGCTCCAAGAATAAAATGCCATGTCTTCAGTTTGTCCTTCAGCAAATAAAACGCAGACATCGTGATCATAAAAATATGTGATGCAAAATCCGTTGTATAAATTGCACCAAATGAATTTCTGACCCGTTTTCCATCACCTCTGGTATACTGCAGATTTTCTATCACCTGCAACATGGATGCGCAAAAAGCTAAAAGCACAATGCTGATCGTAACGATCAGATATACCTTCAGTATTTTCTTAAATGAAACGTTTTTTGCGCCCATCACAAAAAGTACCCAAAAGAATACTTCCATATATCCGGAATTAACATATACCAGAATAGCTTCCAGTATTAACAATACAAATATAAAAAATGTTCTTCTCGAAAATTCATCAAAGCGAAACACTTTTATAATCAGCAATAAACATGCCACTGCTTTGCAAAGTGTATATGCACTCCCCGGAAGTTGAAACATGGTTGTCGAAAACGTCTCACTAATCAGAAAAATAAAAAATGCCAACAGGTACAATTGTTCTCCTGCACTCGGTTTATTTATTCCGGACAACATTTTCCGTTTTGTTTTACTTAATATTTTCATAATTATTCAACTACAACACATCCTAAAACAGAAACATTAAATTTTTTGCAAATTTCCAAATAAGCTTTGATCTGTGTGTATGTGGTTTTTCCGACTTCAACAAATAAAATACAGTTTCCAATTTCAACGAATCGCTTCATCATCTCAGAATCATTCTCAATATTGCTTCCGACTTCTACAGCAAGTGATTTCTTTTCCATTGCAGCCTGATATTCCTGCACAGCTTTCTGTACAATTTCCGCATCACTCAACATTCCAAAAAATACCTGTTCAACAGAACGTTCTTTTCTGATCAGATCAAAATCTATCATTTCGCGTTCCAATGCCGGACGATATCCCTCTTTTGCGGAATAATTACCAAGAACAGTAATTCCGGCCGCCTTTATATTTTCTTTTCCTTTTAATTTATCACTTAACACATATAAAAGCGCTAATAGAGCACAACTGATCACCAGTCCGGCAATGATTCCCAGAGCGGCATACTGAACCAGCACTTTTTTTGCACTTGGTGCATCCATGCTGTCTGGTTTATAATCCTTTCTATAGGTCTTTTCAGATACCTGTTGTGATAACTCATTCTTTTTCAGTTCAGATAAACTATCTTTGTAATTTTGTAAAGAAGTAAGATAACTGTTTTGAGTACTCTGAACTTCTGGTAGTGCCATAACCGTTTGATTACTCATAATAGTTGAAAATGAAAATTCGCCATTTTCTTTTAACGTAGAAGCCGCATATTTCTGTATCTGTTCGTCAACTACTTTGCAGATTTTCGCAGCTTGGTCTGCATCATAATGCATAACTGTTAATGTAAAAATATTACCTGTTGACGTACTTCCAACCACTTCCGACAAATATTCCACTGGCACATCGCTTAGTTCTTCTTCTGCCGCAACTTTCCAATCACCATTTTTTACGTATGCTGTTAACTCATTCATGATGTCTGCACTTTTTTCATTTGCTACTGATGAATTTCCTTGCGTATCAGATCCATCACTCATCAGTATACGATATTGCACCGAAGCAACGTTAACATTTAACGGATCTATGTTCATATATATGGATGAATCACAATATTTCTGCAAATTGTCAATTTGCTCCTGTGTTGTTGACATATTGGCTAAAATATTATCCATAACATCTTTGTATTTATCCAACCCACTCTTATAATCTTCAATCTCCTGCAATTCAGAAGCTGATGATACCGATCTTGCTTTCTTTACACCCAAACCGACTCCTGCAGCCAAACACAATAGTACAAATATAATTATGATTTTTTTATGTTTCCAGATAGAGTCCCACATTTTTTTCATAGATACTGATTCCATTTGTTAACCCTTTCTTTCTAAGTTATCCCAGGTATTTCCAAGATATTTATGTTCCAGTTTTACTAGTTTCTCTTTCACTTTCAATTTTTTAAATATATATTCTCTGATCATATCAATAAAGGAACATATAAAATATACCGAGACAACAATTGCCAGAAATGCCAGTAACATCAGCATCACATTATAATTTAATAGTCCCTTTAAACGATCCTGCAATATATATGTTTTCACCAATGGATGGAAATGTATCAAATATACACTGAATGAAACCGGTGCAAATAGTTTTATAAACTTCTTCCACTTTTCGGTTACATTTAACTTTGAAAAAAGTATAACCAGTGCAATTCCGGCCAATAGTATGGTTGGTGATGTGTAACTCACTAGAAATGTTGTCTGATTCGTATCTCCGCTCACAAAAAAACGATGATGTTCAATCACAAATTTTCCTAGCCAAGTTACCACTATACATACGATATAAATAAAACCAAGATGTCGTTTTGATTTTTTTTTCCATCCCTGGTATTTTCCAAGGTAACCACCGATAATATATAAAACGATCATCCAGATTGGACTATATCCCTCTTTCGTAATAAAAATATCCCGTCTGAATATTTCCGGCAATATAGAATACAGAATAATTCCAAGCATAACTACAAGTTTTAATTGTTTTCTCGAAGCATGCAACATGAAGAAATTAAGCACTGGTATCAAAAGAAATAATCCTGTATATGCTGTAAAATACCAGTATTGTTCTTTTGATACCGGGAAAAATGCACACACCCACTCATACCTTCCTACTGTTGAAGGTGCAACGATTCTAAAAAACACTGTAATCAGTACCGAATAAAACAATACTCTCAACCATAAAATTCCCCAATTGGAATATCGATATTTTCCATGTATTCCAACATAACCTGAAATTAAAGCATAACAGTTTACCGCACAGTAAGCAGCTATTTCAACCAACCACACAACTTCATATCTTCCAGATAAAAAAGGGGCATAATCCAGAATTCCACCTCTTCCGAGCATATGCAAGCAAACAACCATAAACATAGAGACGATCCGTAAAAAATCAATTCCAAAATTACGTCCCGATTCCATACCTTTAATAAACGTTTGATTTTTATGTCTATTCATAATAATACTACATGGTATATTCTGCTTTATCACTGATATATCCTTCCTAATGATCTAATTTTTCAAATACCCCTATTATATTTTTATAATCCCATAAATTCAACAATACGCCTACAACTATCTCCATCTCTATACTTATATATTTTCGCACAAAGTTCTTCTCTCTGCTTTTTATATTTGTCGTGTTCATTCGCAACATCTTTAAAAAACGTCAAAAGCTCATTATAGTTATAAATTTTAGGTCCGGCAATATAATCATCTGGATTATCTACACTTAATCCATTTGTATAACATACTAAATCAGAGAAATCATATCCAACGGGACGATTTAACATCAAGTAATCATATGCAATACTTGAATAATCGCTTACCAGTGCATCTGCATCTTTTAATAATCTATAATTGTCAACTTCCAACTTTTTAACAGTAACTCCTGTTAACACACAAATATTTGACATGGCATGCACTTTTATAGTATCTGGATCTTGCATTGGATGAATTTTAATAATCAGTAATATATCAAGTTTCATTAATTCATCATTTAAACTACTTAACTCATCTTCTGTTTCTATAATAGGAATTCCCATAGGTTGCTCTTTTGTACTATCATTTCTATTGTATCCTCCACCTTTTCTAAATGTAGGCATCCATAAAATGACTTTTTTATACTTTTTAGTCGTTACCTTTCCTATCTCATTTTCAGATGATGTAAAAAGTCTATCGTAGCTAGGATATCCTAAATACAAAAATCTATTGTTAGGAAAAGGCAATCCTCCCTGTTTTGCTTGAATGGGACCATAAAACTCTGATGGGGCTAAAATATAATCTACCTTATCAGAAAGATGCCCTTTTCCTATTACACTTTTTAAACAAACTGCTCCATGTGTAAAATAAAATGATTTTTGGTCTGAACGTATACGTTCAGTAATTACACAATCTGCTGTGAATATTTTTGCAGTACACACATAAACCGCTTTCTTTAAACTTGGTTTGTATAACCAACACCAATCCACATTATATGGCAATGACTCCGGTGCTTTATTTTTCAAAAGCCATACAATTTTATACCTATCATTATAATGATTTTTTATCAGATAATCATAAAATGCACCACCATTGCAATCAAAATCATTATGGCTTTCTATAATAATAATATCTTTTAATGGTCTATGTTTTAAGAAACAATTACATACTTTTTGTAAAATCAAATCCATTTTGTAATGATAAAGCACATAAAACACTCTTTTTAATCCATTTTGTTTTAAATAATTAATAATTTTCACCTATTAATTCCCCCCTAATGATCTTTTAAGAATTTTTAATATTTTTCAGCCATCCTATAATCATTTTTCTTTTCACAAACAATACAATCAAGATAACAGCAACAATTGCATACCGGAGCACAATGTGTCTATATGTAAATGTCATTACAAACATTACACCTAAAACAGCTGCCAAAATAAGTAATAACTGTCTTATATCGTATACTTCTGATGCACGAACACCTTCCTGATGTAACGCTTTTCGATAGAAGAAGTAATGCATCAATGCTAACAGTCCATAGCAGACCAATGTTGTATAACCTGCTGCATAATATCCAAATAATTCGATAAAAACTTTATTTAATCCTAAGTTGGCAACCGCACACACGATAGATGCCAGCGCAATAAATCCTGTCTTTTTAAAATAATATTCAATATTACTGAACAGCGAGTACAGAAAGATCAAAAACATAGATACCGCAACTGGTGGCACAACCCAAATTGCCTCATAATATTTTCTTCCTCCAAAAATCAAAATAATTTCCGGAGCAAATGCCATAGATAAAACGACTAAAACTGCAACAAAAACACAAAGTAATGTTGCATTCTTCTTTATTCCTCCATAAGTCTTATCTTTTAATGCCTGATATGTATATGGGACAAACGAATTATTAATCGCATTTGTTATCAATTGAACCATTGTACCAATAGTATATGCTATGCTGTATACTGCTGCTGCCGAACTTCCGACCATATCTTTAATCATAATACGATCTGACTGACTGAGTACCATTGTTGAAAGAAAATGTGGAATTAATGGCAAATTGAATAATAACGCATATTTCCAATATTTTTTATCAAACAACTTTCTACCATTTCTAACGATTACAAAAAATGCAACCAAAGAAATAACAGCTTTTACAAACACATCGGAAAATACCCTTGCTTCCAATTTATACGTATCTGTGGCAAGTACTGAAAGAATTCCCAGCAGAATACTTCCAACACTCATTCCCAGTGTACTTAACACAACTTTTCTATATTTATACTCAAACCGCTGTTTCGTTGACCAGAATTCATAAGCAGACATTGTAAATATTTCCACAAACAATGCAATAATCAATATCGGTGATAAGCTTAATTTTCCTGACCAAAATGTTAAGTTACATGCAAATACTGCAAATACTAATAAAGTAATCAATGATGTCAATCCTAGCACAGAAGATGTAAAGCAATCTTTATCATCATCAAACTCTATCAGTCCTTTTCCATACTCACCTGTAAATAAATTTAAAGTAGCAAAAATCACCAGTATACTATACCATGATTGAAATACCGCATAATCACCGTACTGATCCGTTGTCAAAATTCTGACAAAAACAGGTGTCGAAATCAGTGCAATTCCTTTATTTAAAACGTTACAAACCGTAAACCAAAATGAAGCTTTTACCGGCTGTGCCATATCCTTATATTTTTGAAGCCATGTTGAAATTCGCATATTATACTTCCATTTCTTTTTTATTTCTTATATATGAATCTAATGAAATTTTTTCTCTCTTTTAAGTTTTTCATAATGCTCTATATCACGTTTTTTAAACTGAACTGCCGGATGTCCTCCTGCAATTGCGTAAGCCGGAATATTCTTGCAGACTACACTGCCAGCCTGGATAATTGCACCCTCTCCAATTTCCACTCCTCCTAAAATAATCACATTATTTCCAAGCCAGACATTTTCTCCAATTGTAACATCTTTATGGATATACTGATTTCCATATGGAATCGCATCATCCGTATCATAATTGTGAAAAGAAGAAATTATCTGACATCCCGGTCCTGAATGGAAATTATCTCCAATTACAATTCTCCCACTCCCCATTATAGACATCCCATTAAAATTCACATTCGTTCCAAGCTCTGTATTTGACGTAACAAAAGATTTTCCGCCACAATACAAATTTTCACCACAGCATTTTGCTGTCTTTTGAATTTTTCGTTTATAATATTTTCCTTCCCATCTACTCAGTGTTTCTCTTATTTTTGACATACTACTCCTCAAACCATTTATCATATTGGCCGTAATCAACTTTTGCATTTGTATGTGTTTCACGCTCATTTTCCGGTGGCAGTGTCATATAATCGCCATAAAGCGAGCTCAAGTATTCATCATAATCCCTGAATCCCTTATAGTTATGACCTTCAAATGGATACTCTGCGCTGTTTACTAACCACTTTTCTTCCATTTTTTCATCCGGATAGTCGCTGGTAAAACAATCATTTGTGTCCGTATTATCATACTTTGTAATATGAACATATACTTTTTTCTTTAATTTTTCAATAGTTACAAATCTTCCCAGAAAATGAAGAAATTTATATCCTATCCGTCCAGAATGCTCCTTTACTCCATATCCGCATTTGATCCAGAGCATTGTTTTTAACAAATGATTTTTTTTCAAAAAAATTTTTCTTTTCAGTTCTCCATCTGGAAGCTTGTCATAAGGAAAAATGTCTACAAAAATTCCATGATGAATGTCTACACCAATGGAAAAATCCTCTATGATCTCTGTTCCGAGCAACTGTAGCTTCGCCATCGAATAAGCAAAATTCCTGTCCGTTTCTGCTGTCTGCAGGAAAAAAATATCTGTATTCAAATCTTTCTTGCAGGCTTTGAGGAAACGTTCATAATCATTTCTTGTCATGGCAAAATCAAAGTCATCATCCCACGGAATAAACCCTTTATGGCGAACAGCTCCAAGCAAAGTACCTGCCGTAATGTTATACGGTATATTATTTTTATCACAAATACGAATCACTTCATTTGCAATGTATAAAATCAATTTCTGTATTTTTTGTGTCTCTGTCATCTTAAACTCCATATTATTTCTTACTTAACAATTCCTTATAACAGGATTCCAAACCTTCTACAGTATGATCAATAGAAAAAAACTGTGCCGTTTTATAACAATACTCTGCCATTTCATCAGCTTTTCCAGCATAGTAATCTTGTATTAAACTTTCAATTGCATCGGCCAATGCATGTCCACTTTTTTCTTTTGTTAATACACCATTCTTATTCTCATCAATAATCTCTGGTATTCCTCCTACTCGATTTGCCACACAAGGAACTCCGTATGACATTGCTTCCACCAATGAAATTCCAAATACTTCTTCCCATATAGAAGGATATACAAAAATATCTGCCTGTTTTAAATAACTACCAATATCACGCTGCATTCCTGCAAAATGCACAATTTCAGCCACGTCAAAACTTGTACACATATTTTGCAAATTTTTTTCTTCATTTCCATATCCAACAACTTCAAGCTGTACCGGATATTTTGTCTGAAGTTCCTTCATTGCTTCAATCAAGAGATGAACACCTTTTACTCTTTCCAATCTTCCAATAAATACAATTTGGAATATATGATCCTTTGACATCACCCTTTGCATCGGTTTTCGATATTCTGTCTGCGAAACTACTCCATTGTATACAACACGACACTTAGTAGCTGGAAGATCAAAAGCTTCTCTATATGACTTTTCACCTGCTTTTGATACAAATATAACCCTATCAGAAATTTTCAAAACATGTTTTTGTAACCATGCCCTAACACTATTTTTCATTTTTGAGTTATAATTATAATAATCCTCTACAGAGAAACAACTATGCCCAACCAATATATACTTTTTATTCGGAAAAATTCGTTTTAATAAAGAATAATAAAGCTGTATTGCAAGCGCACTATGATGTACTACTATGATATCATATCCTTTCGCCACATCGATCAATTTTTTGATTCTTTTTATTGTAATTTTCTTGCTTCCATATGATGCCAGTGAAACTGCATTCCCATTTTTTTTAATTTCCTCATAAATCACACCTTCCTCAAACAAGCAGCAGAAACAATTTTCCTCTGTTCGTATATCAGAAATACATTTACATAAATTCTCGATGCCACCAACACCGCCATCTGATAACAAATTTAAAACTTTATAAGCCATATGTTCGTTCTCCTCATTCACAACCTGTATACAAAATCATGTTCTGCTCTGTATTTTTGAAATGTCCGGCAAATACAGTAATATCATTAATGTAAGCATAAAATACGGGTAAAAAGAAACACTGTCAAACAATGCAACACACATAAATGCGATCATTGTTAAAGTTCCTATGCTTCTTAAAATCTTATTCTCTGTCTTTCTGACACAAAATGCCACTGCAACAAACATAACAAAAAACAGAATCGACAATACAATTCCGCCATCCAGCAGATTTTGTGCAAATTGACTATGTGCATAGTTAAATTTTCCGCCCCAGTATAATTCCAAAGTCACTCCCTGAACGCCATAGCCAATCACTGGAGCTTCTTTTATATGTTGAAGTGCTACTGCCCAAATACTCTGTCTCGAATTCAACATTGAAATCACAAAACCTGGCAAGCGAACATTCACCATAACCAGAATTGCACTAAATATTGTATATAGCACGATATAAATTGGAATTCCTTTACAAAAGATGCCATATACTTTAAAGATTACTAAAACGATAAACACAACAAGCAGGACTACAATTAAAATAGCACTGGCAGCATTACTGGTCAACATTGTTAAAATAGAAAGAAGTTCCAGCAACAATGCCGTTTTCTTTCTACTCCTGAATGCCAATGCTCCACACAAAATTCCCAATACCCCAAACTGCGCTGCCACCTGAATATGTCCCAGAAAAATAATATGATATTCAGCGATCTTATACTGCATAATATATGGGTTGAATATTGTCAGGTTCAACAAAAACAACACAATCAGGATATTGGATATCATTTTTATAAAATGCTTTGGATCGTTGCGCAGACATAAAATGGCATATACACACAAAAAAGGAGTTGCTATCATATTCTGTAACCCCTCATGTAATCCTCCCTGCGCTGTCAATGTAATCAAAATCACAGCTGCAAAATAGGAAAAAATGGCAATCTCCGCCCTTTTTTCCATATGAATTAAATTTCCTCTATATTGTAAACACATCTCAAATATAATCAGGAGTAATGCCAGATAAACCCACGCCGTCATGAATGGCTTATAAAACGGAACGACATCATAAAATCCTCTTGGATTTAAAAATGGGATCAGGATAAAATAACCGATTATATTATGTATATTAATCTCACGTACCTTTGCAGTCATACAATTATCAATCCTTACTTACTAATTTTTCGTGCCGGAACTCCTGCAACAGCGGAATAAGCAGCTACATCTCTGTTTACAACAGAGCCGGCAGCTATGACCGCACCATCCCCGATCGTAACCCCTTTTAATACAGTTACATTTGCACCACACCATACATTATTTCCGATTTTAACAGGTGCACTCACCAATTCTTTTAATATTTTTCCATCTTTTCTGTCATGGTCATGATCCACCACCACAAAATTATTTGCAAACATGCACTGATTGCCTATCACAATATTCTCTGCTGCCGTCAGACTGCAATTATGATTAAAAAAGCAGTTAGCACCTATTGTAATCTCCGCCTTATCCGTACACTTTATATAAAAAGGTCCTGCCGTCATCAAAAAATTACCAATCCTGCATTTTGCATCTGAAAACAGATCTATCTCAATCCTGCCTTTCAGTGAATTGATTTTTGCCATTTGTATACGACTTCCGTATAATATTTTATATTTCATATAGGTAAATACACTCTTGCATCCTATGATTACCTTTTTCATATTGTTCTTCCTTCCTTACTGCAAACATATACTGCTTATTTTCCGCAGTATATGTCATGCAGCAACTCTGCATTATCCCGTATATCAAACCCAGCTCTTTTTGTCTCAGCTATCACATTCAAAGCTTCTTCATTTCTGTCTGTATTTTCAATTTTCTTCAACAAAATATCAGCCCACACATCCGGGTTTTCTTCTAATGAGCAAAATTCCACCAAATCAGAAAAAGCACAGTCTGTTGTAACTTCATTCGACAATACACACGGAAGTGCTGCGATCTGCCACTCAACAGCAACAAGCGGAAGTCCCTCAAACACAGACGGAAGAAGCATACCATCCATTGCCTGAAGGAAACAATTCACCTGATCTGACAGTCCCATAAATTTCACGCAGTCTTTTAATCCCAGCTTTTCAACCTTCTGTTCTGTCTCTCCACGCAATGGTCCATCACCAAACAAAACCAGCTCTGTATCAGGCTGTTTCTTATGAACAGCCTGAAATATATCTATTAAAAATGCATGATTTTTCTGCGGCAAAAAACCGCCGACATGTCCGATCACCGTCTTATTTTCCCAATGATACTTTTCCCTTATCGACCTTCGTATCTCCGAATCAAATTTATATTTTTCAATATTTCGGCCATTTGCAATGATCGTAAACGGACGGTTTCCAAAAAGCCATTCTCCTGCCGCTTCACCACATGCCAGATGTTTGTTACACAACAAATAAAAGAAAGGGCGTAACATCTTATCCGCCCTTACCTGTTCGCAACAGGTATTATGTGAATGCGCGATTCGACGTCTGCATCCTCCAAAAAAAGCAGCCGCCATTTCAATTGTCATAGTAGCACTGTTACCATGTGCATGAACTACATCAATTTTCTTTCTTCGAATCACTCTGATCAGCGCTTTAAAATATGCTGTGGTATCTGTTCTTCTGTTTGGGAGATCAATGATCTCACATCCAAGTCCAGTAATCTTCTCCGCAATTTCCGGATGTACCTCTATCGTTCCAGCCAGATAAATTTCAAGATCATCCCGCTTCATAGCTTCCAGATTTGCCAAAATCACACTGGTAATTCCTTCATATTTTAAACCAACTGTACTGATTATCAATACCTTTTTCTTTTTTGTTTTCATCGTTGCTTTACATCCTATTGAAATAGATTATCTACAATTTTTTCAAATTCCCGGTTAAATTCTTCATTATGACTTTTTGCGCCCTGTGTCATTGTCGAAATAATCGTATCATAGTTGCATACGGCATTCCGCAGATCGGCGATATCATACACCGGAATAATTGTTCCCATACGCTTTGAAACATTCTCAACAAATTCCAACTGATGATTGTTTACGTGTTCTCCATATTCTGCCTGTCTTGGCACTACCACAGGTGTCTTTCCCATCTGCAAAGGCATAATAAAGCTTGCCGGACCACCATGTGTAATAACGATTCTGGCTTCTGCCATCTTTTTCTCCATATCCGCATACGGTACAAACTTACTCCATTCACAATATTTTGGAAAATATGTGCTATACCCCGTCTGAATAAATATATCATCAGTGATCAGCTGATCCCTTTTTAACTCATCAATTGCCTTTACCAGACGGTCAAAAGGCTGTTCGTGAGTTCCTACTGTAACAAATATCATTGTTTTTTCCTTTAAAAAATGCTTCCTAAATTGATTGCTTTCTTATATACCTGTTTCTGTTCTTCCCATTGCACAATAAATTTATCTGCAATCGGATATACCATTTTACCTGACATTGTCGGTTTATCGATTCTGTCAAACACTTCCACATAGATCAACTTTGCACCGAACAGTTTTCCCAGATAAAAGAACGGAACAGATACTGCTGCTCCTGATGAAATGATCAGATCCGGTCGTTCCTTTCTCAGTACCTTCCATGCAATTTTTGTATTTTTGATCAATGCTTTCAAACTTCTGTTTGTCGGGAAATAGCATGGATACATTTTTTCATCTTTCAATAAACTTCGTGCATCTTCTTTATCAAAAGTAACCCAAAAACGTTCCCTGGTACTCCAAAATGGCTTTAACATATATAAATGCGTCAGGTGACCTCCTGAAGATCCAACCAAGCATACTTTTATATTATCTTTTTTCATTGAGTAGACCCCTCTTCCTTTCAGTCATTGTAATCCCCACTAATTCAATGTAACGATACCCATAAGTTCCATATTATGTTCCATACAGATTTCCATTTCACGGGTTATGGTTTCATAACGGGCACCGGAAAGCTTTTCTACAAGAACAATATCTTTCAAACGGCTCATTTCTTCCACCGCCTGTGCCTGTTCCAGACCTCCTGACACTTTGCAAAGTTTAATCCCAGCTGCCTGTAACTGCTGTTCCGCTTCTCCAACCCATGTCTGCATATATTTCTCTTCACATGCATACGCCAAAATCATTTCGTGAATATCATTTTTTGCACATTCGTATTTTACATTTGACACCAGCAACTTTAATGCTGATTCTCTGTCGTTTGACGCACTGTCTTTTAAAAGTTTCTTTCTCACTTTTCTATAAAGAACATTTTTTCCAGATACCGGAATTTCAGCTAACACTCTGCTATTATATAAATATTTCATGTCGTTACTTGAATTAATTGTTCCACGCAACAAATATACAATCATTATATAGAGAACGGCAAGAATAATTCCAATCACTCCGCCAAGCCCAATATACTTTTTGCTTATAGAAACTTTTGTAACAACTGCTGATTTATCTGCATCAGAAGATGATTCCTGACTTTCTTTTTGCAAAACAATCTTCTGCGTTGCACTCAACTGCTCTGTTAACTGTTTTGTCTGATCTTTCAACGTAGTAATCGCTGTCATACAATCTGACTGTTTCTGTGCAACAGAAGAATCCACCATATTGGAATAAGCGCAGTTAACCATTATTACTGTATGAACATACATTTTTCCACTCAGTATATTTGCATAATCTGAGATACAGGAAATAATATTATCCACAAGTTTTTCACAGGATTCCTGATCTGTATACTTTACTTTCACTCCAAAAGTACTGCCTGTATTTGTCGTTACCATATTGCCAGTCGTGTTGCTTTCATTATATACCGAAACATCTTCATAACTGATAATTTCATCCAGATACTGTGTTTCTTCTTTTACTCCGCTGGCTTTTAAATCTTCCAGTAACTGTCCTTCATTTACATACATATAATATGCATATTTAAGATCCGCCAGCTGCTCTTTATTCTCTGTTCCAATTAGAAATTGAATGGACGCTGTGCTGACATTATATGGATCCAGCTGCATCAATACAGATTTTTCTGCATACTCCTGTTTCTTTTCCAGAGATGTCTGTGTATATTCTGCTAATCTTACCTGTTCCAATTCTTCCTCAGTGAGACTTTTTTCCGCCTCTTCTATCGACACCGCCGCAGGAGTAATATCTGAGGATTTTTTATCCTTTATATATTTGTATGCACCTAAAGCAGCAGCAAAAACGATCGCAGCTAAAATTATTAATTTAATTCGTTTAAAAAGTTCCAAAAGCAATTCCGTCACGCTTACAATCCTGCTGTCCTGAACTTTCTTATACTCTTTTTTTGAATTCATAAATTTCCTCCATTATAATACCAACAGTCCATTTCGTACATTCTGCAAGTATTTAATATGTTTCACTTTATCACTTTTTCGTTATTTTTACAAGGAATAAAATTAGCATGAAAAACGTGCTGCAAAAAGCAGCACGTTAACCCCAACACATGACAGCCTATAAAAAGCAGTCATTTACCAACTTAATTCCATCATCTTGTTTCATTTTTCAAAACATAAGTTCTAAGCTTTACTTCCGTTTTCATATTTTCATACTTTTTATTTTCATAGTGTTTTGTTCGTACAAAACCATTTTTCAAAGCAATTTTTTGAGATGGAATATTGTCATCTCTAATTCGAACAACTAATTCATCACTGAATTTTTTTGCTATTTCAATGCCCAATCTCAGCGCACAGGTTCCATATCCCAGGCCCTGATATTCATCTACTATTGTGTAACCAATTTCAACATTACTATCATGTTTAATCAACTGTACAAAACCGATGCTTACAGATTCCGCTTCACTATTACCGAGCTGTATTAGATAATTACGTCGACATTCTTCTTTATCAAATGGCGATGTAGCCATTCTTGTTTCATATATTTTTCGAAATTCTTCTTTATCCGGCTTATCAAGATATCCATTCCAATATACATCACCTTTGCTAGAACGAATTTTATAATATACTTCAAAATCATTTTCTAAAGCGCCACGTAAGCTAATACTTTTCATTTTATCGAATCTCCCATAAAATAATCTTTTACTTATCCACGACAAATTTTATAGCATCTATAATGTTCTGACAACGTTCTAATGCCTCCTGCCTACTGCTTCCTTTTGCAACCACATATCCAAATCGACCAGTATCATCCCTCGCATCACTATAATTTGTTCCTTGGGTAACACTTATATGGATATCCAACACATTTTCCTTATCCATATTTTGATCAACAATTACTTTTTTCAGAGTTCCCGTGCAAGATGGTATAAACTTCACCGCAGAATATATTCCACTTTCTCTATATTCTCCCAAACTTCTTTTTTCTCCTAATGAAATGCGAATTGCTTCTTCTGACATACTTACACCTAAAATAGATGCATTAATCAAATATGTTGTAATACAATCCCCACCCATTCTTGCTCCAAGTTCTACAAGTTTAGGTCCCTCATCTGTAACTTTTATTTCAACATGTGCCGGTGAATTTACTAGTCCTACTGCCATACATGCCGCCTCAGCAGTTTTAGTTATCTGACTTTTAATATCATCAGCCAGATCCGACGGTTGAGAATGTCCTATCTCGTAAAAATATGGTTCTCCAGATGTTATTTTATCTGTTATTTGTAAAACATGTGGTACACCATCACATACAATAACCTCTACACTTACTTCAGGCCCTTCCATATATTCTTCAACAAGGACATTACCATTTTTCCCTTCTTTCGAGGAATCACAAATTTTATCAACCAATTCTTTTTCATTCTCTATAAAATTAATTCCACGACCACCGGCACTATCTACTGGTTTTGCTATAACAGGATATGGAATCTCCAGTTCAAAATCTTTTATTGCTGTTTTGTCCACAAATTGAAATTTTGGATGAGGAACTGCATTTTTTTCAAATGCTTTCAACATCTCCAGTTTATCTGTAGACTTAATAGCTGATTCTACGCTATTTCCCGGCAATCCCAACGTTTCGCAAACCTTCGCACATGTCACAACTGATGTATCGCATGCACCACAAATAATGCCATCTGGTTTAAAATCCTTTGCAATCTCTAAAATCTGTTCATAATCAATAATACTTGCCTCATATACTTTATCAGCATATGGTTTTGCAGGAGCATCTGAATCTATATCTACAACACCAACGTACAACCCCATTTTTTTTGCATCTTCAATAATAGGTATTTGAAATACTGGAGCTCCTAAAAATAATATTTTCTTCATTTTCACTCTCCTATCCCTGTTTTTTCATCTCATCAGGGAATTTTATACAAGAAGCCGGATTATGACTTTCTCTCTGGTTTTCTGGTGGAAGTTTCATATAATCTCCATATGCCATCTTCAATACTTCATCATAACCAGACATAGACATAAATTTTGTCCCCTCAAATTCTAAATCAACACTATTAACTAAACATCTCCGTGGTATTCCATATTTGCATCGCGGAGAATTTGCAATATACATTAAATCAACATTTTCAGTATTTTTCTTACATATGATTTTTTGAGCTATTGAGAATACAAACCCTTTTGGAATTTTAGATAAGATTTTATATACAAGTCTTATCATTGCATTCTTTTCATTCACCTTTCCAGCTTCTGAATATAATGTCTTTTTTATTAAGAAAAACATGAAATAATACAATTTTCTCATTATCTTATTATCTGGAACACTATATAATGAAAAAACATCTATGCACATTCCTGAATGGTATTTCATATGTTCTTGTCCTGTCCTAATAAAAGACGAATTATTTCTACGTAATTTTGCATATCCCCATCTATAGTACTCATCAGATCTATAATCCTGCAGGAAAAATTTCTCCTTATTTAAATCTTTTTTGCATGCCTGATAAAATTTTTCATATTCTTCTGGTAAAAATGCTATATCCGCATCATCATCCCATGGTATAAAACCTTTATGTCTGACCGCCCCTAGCAATGTGCCCGCATAAAGTGTATATTGAATATCATTTTTTCTGCAAATTCTATCAACTTCCTGAAGCATTTCCAATTCTACCAACTGCAATTTTCTCAATTGCTCTCCTGATAGATTCACTGCATCTGACATATGTGTGTCTCCTTAAATTTCAACAAAATCTTTTCTTTCATAAAAATCTTCAATCACTTGAACTATCGCTACCGATATATCTTCTGAGATATTACTAAGATTTTTATTATTTTCAATAGATTTAGAAAATGTAACAATTTGATTTCTTATTCCCTCTCCATCTAATTGATAGAAATACTTTTTATTATTTTCGAAATCTTCGTATCTAATCTCAAAATAATCAGTTTTCCACCAAGGAGATGGAACATAAATATATCCTTTTGTTCCTGTTACAATTAATTCGCCTTCTGACTTTGCCATTTTTGCAACTTTCGCAGACGCAGTAGCTCCTTCATAAATAAAATCGATTTTTGTATAAGCATCAAAATTGTTCTCTTTGTCCGCGAACTTACTAATTATTCTTTTTTCCTTATATTCAGTACCTAATATTTGAAAAACCGGAAGCATAGCTGTTGGTCCCCATGCTGAAATACTATTCCATTTATCACCCAAATCACCCTCATCCTGAATATCTTTTAAGCTTGTACAAGTAGCATCCACAGAAAGGACCTCTCCAATTTTTCCACTCTTTATCAATAATAGCAAACGATTATATGCAGTAGAATATGCCGTCTTTATACCATCCATAAGGATACAATTATTTTTTTTTGCAATATCGAACAATTCATGACATTTTACTGCATTATCAATAATCGGAGATTCACAAATAACACTTTTTCCTCTTTGTAAAAGTTCTTTCAGATTTTCATACCTCAAACCTGGTTTAGAAGTAATATAATATGCATCAGCATCTTCAGAAACAATTTCAACTCCATTAATATATTCGCTTTCATTAACGAATTTCTTACATACACCATTACATCCATCAACTTGAATGCGATTTTTGCGTCGTTCAGCTCTAATTTCTGAACTGGAAACCCCCTCTGTCCGATCAAGATAAACTACCTTACAATATTCTTTTAGATAATCAAATGTCCCAATCCAATCTGATCCTACAGTAAAAATATCTATATCATATCTACGGATATCATCTATTTTCTGCCCTTCATACTCCTCAATAATAATTTCATCTGCAATCCCGGTAGCCCGTACTCCCTCGACCCTTTCCATTAATGATTGCTGTACATTTATTTTTCCTCTTGTCTTATCAAAATCATCTGCAGTAACACCTACTATAAGATAATCTCCAAGTGCTTTTGCACGTTCCAAGAGTCTGATATGTCCATAATGTAATAAATCATATGTACCATATGTAATAACTTTAACCATACTTCCCTCCAAATTTGTTCTATATAATTCCTCTCTTTTGCATATCTTTTAATGCATCCACTAATATTTCATTATCCTTATGTGTAAGTGCGCCAATATGTCCTACTCTAAAAACTTTATCTTTCATTTCACCACCATTTGGGCATACCCAAATATGATATTCATCCTTAAGTGTCAGGAAAATATCATATGCCTTTGCTGTTGTAGAATGTAAAGACGTCACTCCATTTGCCGGACTTTCAGATACCATTTCAAACGGCATTCCCTCTATTCTGCTTCTAAAATCTGCAGCTTGAGCAGCTACTCGAGCCACTTCTGCATCAGCGCCACCTTGATTATCAATTTCTTTTAACCGCTCATTAATTTGAAGTAAAATTCCAACTGCCGGTGTAAAAGGTGTTTGTCCACGATCTTGATTTTTTAACGCACTATTTAAATCAAAATACATTGTTCGTGCTGCTGATTTTTCAACCCGCTCTAACCCCTTCGGTGCCAAAACAATAATTGATATTCCTGGCGGGCATGCAAGTACTTTCTGAGATCCTGTAATCATAACATCTGCACCACATTTTTCCATATCAAAGTGATCTGCTAAAAACGAAGATACACAATCACACACAAAAAACATATTATTTTTCTTACAGAACTCCCCTAACATATCTGTATCATACAAGACACCTGTAGACGTCTCATCAACATTAACCAACATACCTGTGAAATCCTGATTATCATATTCATACAAATGTTCCTTGGTTAATTTTTGTCCATGTTTCAATTCAAGTGCTACATACGGTATATTGTGAATCTCACATAACTCAACAAATCTATGTCCAAAACTTCCACCATTGATTACCAACACTTTATCTGATTCAGAAAAACAATTCATCACAACCGCTTCCATTGATCCAGTGCTTGAGCAAGTCATAAATACAGCTCTTGATTTTTCTGGAGCTTTTGCATATCTAAGCATATATTTTTCATTTTCTAACATTATTTTTGAAAATTCTTCTGTTCTAAAATACGGCACCTGCTGTGCACCAATACTTCTTACATTTTCACTAGACTGAACCGGACCAACTGTAAAATTAATCATTTTTTTATTGTATTGTGTTTATAGAAGCTAAAACACATACTTTTCCTTTCTTCAAACTTACATCTTTTGATGGCTTCTTCCTGTCATCTAAGTTTTATTTAGAGGTACAGCATCATGTATTCATAATAATACTACTAATCTAATACTTTTTAGATAAATTTTATTCTTATTATAACACTGACTTTTAGTAAACGTCAAATTCATCATATATATTAACAATTCGTTATGATTACTATTTAGCAACATATCTTTCTAATTATAGATTTTTTCAAAATATGTTTCTTTTTCCATCCACATTAAATTATTCCTCTCATATTATGATAAACCACAGCATATATAGACAAGAATAACCAATTCATACTCACTATCTCACTTCAAATTTTTTCTTAAATAAATATGTTAATATTTTTTCGATCATTTTAAATATAACTGCTACCGTTGAGGAAATAACAAACACACTCACAACCACAAATATAAAGAATAAAATTCCTGTACTCATACATAGCGTATTCTTAAATTTCCATAAAAAGCTTATACTAAAATCCATAACTGCTGGATGGCACAAATATATTAAATACGTCAACATTGAAACTTTATGTACCAGATTGTTAACTTTTTTATTTATCTTTTGAATCCACTCATTGAGTTTTATAAAGATTTCACGGGAAGACTTATTTTTATCTTCCCGTCCTACTTTTATTGCCATATCAATATTATACTATTTGTCGTCCATATTTTGCTTTTCATACGTTCGATCACTTATGATATAACGTGGACGATGTTTTGTTTCCATATAAACTTTCCCAATGTACTGACCAATCACACCTGTACATAATAATTGAACACCACCAATAAAACATATCACACATATCATACTTGCCCAGCCCGAAACCGTATTTCCAAGTGCCCAGCTAATAACAGCCCATATAACTCCTATAAATCCTATAATTGACACCAATATTCCGAAATTAGTAATCATCTGGATAGGCTTAACCGACAGACTTGTTATACCATCAAATGCCAAAGCAAGCATTTTTCTGAGTGGATAATGAGATTTAGCCATACGTTCCTGCCGCTCGTAATAAACAGATGTACTTTTAAATCCCACAAGCGGAAACATGCCTCTCAAAAACAGATTCACTTCTTTAAACTCTGAAAATGCTTCCAACACTTTTCGGGAAACCAATCGATAATCTGCATGATTATAAACAACCTCTGCTCCCATAGTATTCAGCAACTTGTAAAAGCCTTCTGCTGTTACTCTTTTAAAAAAAGTATCTGTATCTCGTTTACTTCTGACACCATATACAATTTCACATCCATTATGATATTCATTTATCATAGCTTCCATAGCAGTAATATCGTCCTGTCCATCGCAATCAATAGAAATTGTAATATCCGCATATTTTTTTGCTTCCATTAAACCTGCCAATACAGCATTTTGATGTCCTCGATTCCTGCTTTGGCAAATACCAATATAATGTTCATCCTTTTCCGCCAGATTTTTTATAATTTCCCATGTTTTATCTCTGCTTCCATCATTTATAAATAGTATTCTGCTTTTGCTCGAAATTTTTTCTTTTTCAATCAACAGGCTTAACTCTTTCAAAAACAATTCTGATGTAATTGGCAAAACGTCTTCTTCATTATAGCATGGTATCACTATCCACAACACTGTATCCAACTCAAACACCTCATTTCTTTTTCTCTGCTCTATTTAGTAAAAGTGCTACTCCATATATTGCCAACAATATGTATAATGGAACATAAGCATATAAATATCTGGATCTTGCCTCAAAAAGTAATTCAAATATCGTTAATCCTATAACAGAAAGCATTAGTACACTTCTTTCTTTTTGATTTTTATAGCATACTCCCAGAATTCCTAATCCCAGACAAGTTAACCAAATCATTTGGACAAAATTTATCCAAACTGTATTATATTTTCCAACAGAACTATAATTTCTATTATAATAAAGTCCTCTCAAGAAACCACTGATTTTTGTATTTCTTTCCATAACATTTATGTAAAACGCCCCTTCTCCACCCCAGAAAAAAGTTCCGTCATTATAATTTGTTAGCGTTTTTCTTATCATTTGTTTTGAGAAACCCACTGCACCCATATTTTCAATACGCTCAAATGCTTTCTGCAGATCTGCTTGATCACGTTCTTCCACCGTTTGAAATGAATCTGAATAAGAAACATCGTCCCCGGCCCATACTCCCATTGTCTGGGTATTCATTCCCATCATAAAAAAATGTTTTATTCCAAAAGCTTTTTCATCATCAAGCTGTATATTCAGGCTTCTCACTGCGGCTATTGAAATTCCTAATGCTAATAAGAATCCCAAGATAAGAGCTGCCACTTTTTTTAAATATCCTCTTCCAATGCAGCTTAATTTTATATTTAAAATTGTTATTAACATAATTGCAATAGCGACTATCATTGTTTGTGGTTTAATTTTATATCCAATATAAGATAAAAACGGAATCGCAAACCACGAAAAACACTTAAATTTTTCTCTATTGACATAAATGTACATTATCAAAATCGGAAATACTAATGCTATCGAATCAGAGTATGGAATCGAAACCCAAGGTGACAAGCCTATTAAAAAAAAGTATATACTATATCCCACCATCGTTAAAACACGATTATGAAACAATTTACTTATTATTTTTGCAAGAAGTACTCCTGTACATGTATTAAACGCACATTGTACGCACAAAAGCATAAAATATTCATGCGCATGACCGCCCAAAAAATGAACAATTTCCATTATCTTCGAAAAGACAAATACCAAAAATAAATTATTTGGATATCTCGAAAAATAATTAATATATATATCTGTTGATTCATTATGTGCAATTTTATCAGCAAGTCCTACTACTGAAGCCACATCCCAATCTGTATACACATAATAATTCCACACAAAATATATCTGCATTAAAAATATCATTACCGGAACAACTATCCAGAAAATTATAGGTTTTATTTTACATTCTCTATCTGCCCTTTTGCAAATTGTCACAATGCCACATATTGTGATTCCACCAAATATTAATAATACAATTGCAGGCAAAAAGTTTTCACTATAAGATAATGTCCAATAACGTATGTGCGCAAAGAAAATACAACATATCACGATAAATATCATCATTAAACCATATATACCAGCAATGGCACTATTTAGCATTCTAAACATACTTTGTACGATTTCCTGTACTCGTTTCATTATTTAGATTCTCCCATCTAATTTTTTGTTTTCACCTTCAACATTATGCATTCATTTTCTTACATTGTAAAGAAATTCTTCACCAAACCTGCTATTTTAAAATCTAAAAGCTGTGTATTTTCAAATCCTTGCCACTCGTCAATCATATATATATGTATCAAAAAAATAATCTTGATTTTCAGTTATACACTCGTTTAAAAGTCTTTCATAAGCATTTGCCATTCCACTATATGCAACAGCCGTTGGATGCCCTCCAGACATATTTTTATAAATTTCTGATTGAAAGAAAGAATCCTCTGACTGAACGATATATGAAATATGAATTCTCAATTGTTGATATTTTAACTGTATTTTCCAGTTCCTCAATAGACATAGAAGGTCTGCCATTGATTTATAGGAGCTAAAGTTTTTAAAAGCGAATTCATATATCATAATTCCATCTCCTTGAGATTTTTCACAATATCATTCTCTTGCTGTTTTTCCTTGACAATTCCACTCTCCTGCGTTAACATCTTACCCGTAAAGTGCCATACAAACGGATTTTCCGTTTCATAATTAACCAGGGGAGCATATCGCTGAGAGTAAGGACAAACCTTAGACCCTTATACCTGTTGGGCAATGCCATCGTAGGAAGTGTTACAGAATATAATAGTAGAGAAAACTATCAGACATTCTTAAAGCATCTGCCAACCGGTTGGTGCTTTTTTGATTGTAAAAATGTGCAGCACCACATGTATTGCATAATCAAGTAAAGCGGACATTCGCAATCCGTTTTCGCTACTTGCTCATGAACGCAGTCGCTTTGCGACCTGTCAGTGGGAGCTTTTAACTCCCACTGACATAAGTATCCCCCTTACCCACCGCTTAGTGCTCTACGCACTTGAAATGGGGTGGGGGAATGCTTATTCTGCGTTCAAAAATGCCTCTCATTTCTGCTGCGAATATGTGATATGGCATGGGAGTTATGGTTACTTAATGTAATAAGGTTCACAGATGGATCTTAAATTTCACTTTTATTTTCAGGGAGGAACAAATAATGAACGCAAGTGTAGCTATTCAGGTATTACCGACAGTCACAGATGAAGACGAAGTCATCCGTATCGTAGACGAAGTCATTGATTACATCAAATCCACAGGTCTGAACTATTATGTAGGACCGTGTGAGACATCCATCGAAGGCGATTATGACGAACTGATGGAGATCGTAAAAAACTGCCAGCTCGTTGCTGCAAAAGCAGGCTGCCCGGCTATGAATACTTATGTAAAAATTTCTTTTAAACCAGAGGGAGATGTACTGACCATTGACAAAAAAGTTACAAAGCATCACCAGTAAGATTCCGGCAATCGTCGCGTTATGCCTGATCGTGCTGGCATGGTATCTGATCTGTGTATCCGGACTGGTTCCGGCTTATATGCTGCCGTCACCGGTCAATGTGGCAAAAGCGCTGATCTCAGACATGCCGCTGATTCTGATGCATGCAAGATACACCCTGCAGGAGGCATTTTACGGTCTTTGCATCGGTATCCTGCTGGCTTTTGTCAGTGCCACACTGATGGATCGTTTTCTGACCATCAACCGGGCATTTTATCCGCTGATGGTAATCACACAGACGATTCCTACCATTGCCATTGCGCCGGTTCTGGTGCTCTGGATGGGATTTGGCATGGCACCAAAAATTGCATTGGTTGTCATCACCACATTTTTCCCGATCGCAGTCGGTCTGCTGGACGGATATAAAAGTGTGGATCAGGATGCGGTCAATCTGATGCGCGCCATGGGAGCGACAAAATTTCAGATTTTCCGGCATTTAAAATTTCCATCCGCTTTGAACCAGTTTTTCTCCGGTTTGAAGATTTCTGCTTCCTACGCTGTGGTTGGTGCTGTTGTTGCAGAATGGCTCGGTGGATTCAACGGACTTGGTGTTTATATGACCCGTGTCAAAAAGGCATACGCATTCGACAAAATGTTTGCCGTTATTATTTTTATCGTGATCATCAGTTTGCTGCTGATGCTCGCTGTCAACATTATCAGAAACTTATCCATGCCTTGGATAAGAACAGAAAAAGAGGGAAAAGAAGTATGAAAAACAAATTTTTAAAGAAACTTGCTGCTGCATCTTTAGCAGCTGCTATGGTATTTTCCATGGCTGCATGCGGAAATGCTGACAACAACGCTGCAAAAGGAAATGCCTCCGACAGCTCTTCTGCTGCCGCAGAGAACACTTCCAGCTCTGATAAAGATCTGACAAAGATCACATTCTGCCTGGACTGGACACCGAATACAAACCATACCGGTTTATACGTTGCTCAGCAGCTTGGTTACTATGAGCAGGCAGGTCTGGATGTCCAGATCGTTCAGCCACCAGAGGACGGTGCTGCATTAATGTGTGCTTCCGGTCAGGCTCAGTTCGCCATTGAAGCGCAGGATACTATGGCTGCATCTCTGGATTCCGATAATCCACTTGGTATCACAGCGGTTGCTGCTGTTCTCCAGCACAACACTTCCGGTATCCTCTCCCGTCAGGGTGACGGTATCGACACTCCGAAAGGAATGACAGGCAAAACTTATTCTACATGGGAGTCCCCGATCGAACTTGCTACTTTAAAAACTGTTATCAACGGTGACGGTGGTGATTTTGATAAAGTAAATCTGATCCCGAACGATATCACAGATGAACCGGCTGCTCTGGCTGCTCATCAGACAGATGCTATCTGGGTATTCTACGGATGGGGCGGAATCAATGCAAACGTAGAGAAAACACCTTGTGATTTCTTCTTCTTTAAAGATGTAAACCCGGTATTTGATTACTACACACCGGTTATCATCGCAAACAATGAATTTTTACAGAACAGCCCGGATGTTGCTAAAAAATTCCTTGAGGCAACTCAGAAAGGTTATGAATATGCCATCCAGAATCCGGTAGATGCCGCAAACATGCTGATCGCCGGTGACAACACGGGTTCCTTAAGCGGATCTGAAGATCTGGTTCAGGCTTCTCAGCAGTATATTTCCGAGCAGTACATCGCAGATGCTCAGAAATGGGGATTCATCGATGAGGATCGTTGGAATACATTCTACAAATGGCTGGCAGATAACGGACTTACCTCCAAAGATCTGACCGGACAGGGATTTTCAAACGACTACTTAGGTGGTAATTAAGATTTCAAACAGGAAATAAAAATGGCATTATTAAAAGCAGAACATATTACAAAAATATATGGACAGCGAACGATCATCAAAGATATCAATATCGAACTGAATCAGGGTGAGCTGGTATGCCTTCTTGGTGTCAGCGGTTCCGGAAAGACGACATTGTTTCACATTCTTTCCGGCCTGACTACACCGGAGGAAGGACATGTGTATCTGAATGATAAAGAGATCACTTCCACTCCGGGACAGATCAGCTACATGCTTCAGAAAGATCTGCTGCTGCCTCATAAGAAAATTATTGATAATGTATCGCTGCCCCTTGTCTTAAAGGGCATGAAAAAAGCAGATGCACGCCAGAAAGCAGATCCACTGTTTGCAGATTTTGGTCTGGATGGTACACAGTATCAGTATCCAAGTCAGCTCTCCGGCGGTATGCGTCAGCGTGCAGCGCTTCTGCGGACATATCTGTCATCCAACGGTGTCGCGCTGCTGGACGAACCGTTTTCCGCACTGGATACCATTACAAAATCCAATATTCATAAGTGGTATCTGAATATTATGACGCACATTGATCTGTCAACGCTGTTTATTACGCACGATATTGATGAAGCGATTCTTTTATCTGACCGCATTTACATCTTGAATGGTACACCGGGTGAGATTAAAGATGAGATCGTGATTCGTGAGAAGAAACCGCGACCGGATGATTTTTATCTGACGGAAACGTTTTTAAATTATAAACGTGACATTATAAGTAGACTTTAAGTGGCTAAACATTTTACCTTTGCCACGTATGTAAATAGGGACTGAGTTCATTTTTTCTTAGCGAGCGATTGTTAGCCGCGAAGACAAAATGAACTCAGTCCCTTTCAAAATCTCAAATTTTCTGCCACAAAACAAGCTTTTTAAATAATTTCCATTGCTGCGGTCCAGCCTTCTCTTACCGCATCACCAATCTGACGGGCACGGACACAGTCACCGATCTTCCATACCGGAATACCAGCTTCTTTGATTGCCGCCTCAAGTGCCTCTGTCGCATGTGCGCGGCGTCCCATTGCATTGACAACAGAATCTGCTTTGATAGTAATTTCTGTTCCATTCTGCTCAGCTACAACAAAGTCTTTGCCGACTTTGATAACTTTTGCATTTACTTCGTATTTACCACCGTTTTTATCGATAAAGTCATGTACAGCAGTTCTGTACAAACCGGTTGTCTCCGGCATCAAAGCACCTTTCATCTCTACGATGGTTGTCTCTACACCGTGATCTATGTAATCTGCTGCTGCCTCACAACCTACCAGACCACCGCCGAGTACAATGGTGCTTTTTCCAAGACCAGCAAAATCGTTGTAATATACCTCCATTGCTGTGACAGCATTTTCAATTCCCTCAATTGGAAGGATCAGATCATCAGATCCGACTGCCAGTACAACTGCTTCCGGAGCGATCTCTTTGATAAGTTCCGGTGTTACTTCACAGTTTAATCTTACTTTGATCGGACGTTTCTCTACATCACGGACCAGCAGATCTTTGAAGTTTCTGATATCTACTTTATGATCGGTATGATCTGTAAAGTTAATCAGACCGCCTAACACGCCTGCTTTCTCGCACAGGATTACCTGATGCCCTCTATCTGCTGCTGTGATTGCTGTCTGCAGACCACCGCAGCCGCCACCTACTACCAGTACTTTACGGCTTGCTTCCGGTTTTGGCATACGCTCCGGAAGAACTTTATGATGAGAAGCCGGCCATACGTCGTATGGGTTGATCGTACAGGAATCCAGTGGTGGGAACTTCACAGTCCAAATCTCTGTCTCATGTTCACCGGACGGACCCGGATAACATCTTCCGCAACGTAGACAGCGACGAATTTCATCTGCATGACCAGCTTTTGCCTTATTCGGGAATGCCGGATCAGCAAAGAACTGACGTCCCATGGATACCATATCAATTTTGCCTGCTGCAATTGCTTCTTCTGCCTGTTCCGGAGAGTTAATACCTCCAACTGCTGCAACCGGGATAGACACGTTTTGTTTGATCACAGATGCCGGCTCGATATTCGGTCCATGCGGAGCATATGCAGTTGTGAACTCCCAGCTTCTGGAAGAACTCAGATAATGACCACAGGATACATGAATCATATCAATGTACGGCTCACAAAGTTTACAGTATTTTACAGCATCTTCCAGCTCTAAGCCACCCGACAGATGTTCAGAACTGCTGACACGAATCTCAATCACAAAATCAGGTCCCATAGCCTCACGAATAGTTTTTAACAGATCAACAGTAAATCTTGCTCTGTTTTCAAAGGATCCGCCGTACTCATCGGTACGTTTATTGTACTGCGGAGAAAGGAACTGTGCCGGAAGCCAACCATGTCCGCAATGGATCATAACGCCTTCCCAACCTGCTGCCTCAAACCATTTACAGGCAGTTACATAATCCTGATAACAGCTTAAGATTTCTTCTTTTGTAAATGCATCTACATGAGTTCCATCCGGAAGATCTTTCTCAGATGGTCCTTTTGGATTGATGCCGTCTCCGATATTTGTTTTGATCTCACCACAGGAAATCAGCTCACCGATGGCCAGTGCGCCATAGCTTTTGATCATCTCTGCGGTTTCTTTAATGATGTTGAATTTTTTATCGGATCTGGATGTATAATCAAGGTATGGTTCAAACGGGAAACGTTTGTCATACTCATGGTTCGGGCTTAACTCACCCAGACAGACGATTCCTGCACCGCCTTTTGCCTTCGCTTCCAGCATCCGAAATGCACGCTCCGGTACCGGGGTGGTGTAACCAAACGGATCCGGATCCAGCTCGATATAATGATCAAATGCAAATAATGCTGGAGCTGCCTCAATACGGTTTTTAACGATTTTTGAACCAACTTTTAACGGCTCAAATAAATGTGGAAAATACGGATTTTTTTCTGCCATAATCTCTTACCTCATCCTTCTTTTTTGTTACTGAAACTGTAACAGAAATTACCCTGTTTATTCAAACATCAGCTTTTTTCATGCTGTTTCATTTTGCAATATTTTTATTATATTTGTTGCATTGTCCTTGTATAAGTACAGAAAAACGTGCTACAATCGAATCAGATTTTATAATAAGAATAAATAATATCTGTCACATTTTTCTATTATAATTTTCTGAGATATTTTTTATTTCATAAGATGAATCATTTATCGTTCATAAAAAGGAGAAAAGAGCACTATGGACCACCGCGCAGACCGCATGAAATCACTGATCATACGCACATTTTTTGACTGTATGGAAAAAGAAGATTTTTCTCAGATTACGATTGGAAAAATATCAGAACAGGCATTGATCAACCGTTCTACCTTTTACCGCTATTTCTCTGATAAATATGAGTTGCGGGATGAAGTGGTCGACCATATTGTTCAGGATTTTGCAGATCATATGGAAGTAGATTTTCTGCATATGGATGTCAGTGATGCCGAACATACCCGCGCGCTTCAGGATTGTCTGGCTCACCTTTGCACTCAGAAACGTGAGTTGGAAATTCTGTGGAAGCAACAGCTGCTCGGTCGAAATGTCTTTGATGAAATGATGAATGCCGGTGCACGCAAGGTAGAAACTGAAATTCAGAATCATCCAACGATCTCACCGGGGAAAAAACAGTTTGCTGACTGGTATGCAAAACTTCTGGTCAACAATTTTCTTGTGACAGTTCGCTGGTGGTTTTCCCGTAAAGATGACATTTCACCACAACAGATCACCGCTATGATGAAACGTCATATGATTTCAGGAACAATTCCTACTTTAAAAGAACAGCCCTAACAAGATTGTTCTTCCGTTTCTCTTCTTTTTTCATATGCTGCATATATATGATAAAAATCAGACCACCGGTAACTACCCATGAAGCAACATAAACATTCATCAGCATGTTATACGTCGGAACCCGTTTAAACACAGTTACCATCCAGATCATTCGAAATACAACCGTTCCAAGAATAGTAATGATTGCCGGCTCCAGTGATTTTCCCATGCCACGCAATGCTGCACTCTCCACTTCGTAAGTCGCGGTCAGACCTTCCAGAGAGCATACATGCTGCATGCGGATCAGTGCATACATGGCTACCGCGTCACTGGCAGTATAAATATGTACAAATGTATTGCCGCCTGCAATAAAAATCACACTTAAAATCTCGGTAAATCCGATTCCAAACAGCATACTTAAGCAAAAAATTTTCTTGCATCGTTTCAGATTGCCAGCTCCATAATTCTGACTGGTAAAAGTTACCGCGCCCTGTGCAAAGGCACATGCAATGGCATAGGTAAAATATTCAAAATTCAATCCGACCGAAGCACCGGCAATGGCATCCTCCCCAAAGGAATTAATGCCACTCTGGATAAATATGTTTGACACAGAAAAAATGGCTCCCTGAATTCCCGCCGGAACTCCGATTACCAGAACACGACGCAAAAAATCTTTTCGAATCTGCATTTTTCCAAATCGGAACTGAAATTCATCCTCTCTCCGATACAGGCAGAGCAAAACCAGTGACGCACTCAGTACATTAGATGCCAGCGTACCGATGGCAACACCTTCCACGCCCAAATGAACGCCTACTACCAAAAGAAGATTCAGTACAACGTTTACCACACCTGCCAGTAAAAGATAGTACATCGGACGTTTGCTGTCTCCGTAGCTTCGCAGAGCCGCCGCACCAAAATTGTAAAGCAGCATAAATGGAATACTCAAAAGATAAATACGGATATACAGCATCGCCTGATCCATGACGCTGTCCGGCGTTCCTGACACCACAAGAACCGGCTTTGCAATGATAAATCCAAGGCACATCAGACCGATGCCAAGAATCAGACCAAACGTCAGAATCGTATGCAGCATAGCACTGATCTGTTCCCGTTTGTTCTGACCGATCAGATTTGCCAAAGCTGCATTCGGTCCCACGGAAAGTCCTGTGATCAGATTTACAAATATTCCGACCAGAGCGACACTGCTTCCAACTGCTGCAAGTGCACTGCTTCCGGCAAATCTGCCGACAACTGCCACGTCTGCGGAATTGAATAACTGCTGCAGGATCGTGCTAAAAGCAAGCGGCAGGGCAAACATGATCAGCTTTCCGGCAATTTTTCCATTTAGCATATCTATTTCTCTGTTTTTTTCTTTCGTCTTTGTCTGTTCCATTCGGAAACCAGTCCTTTCCTGTGGGATGCTACTGTTTTTATGCTATGTACGATTATAACATATATAAAGCGAAATCGAAAACTCCTTCTGTGACCACTTATCACAAAAGGAGTTTTTAATCTCGCTATTTCGGATATAAAATTATTTTGAAAGCTTGTTGTTTGCTTTTGTCTGGAATTTCTCATTCTGTACAACGAAACGCTCATGTGTTCCTTCACCGATCAGACCTGCCTCATCATAAGCTGCTACTTTGAATACAAGACGACGTCCGTCTACTTCGGTAAGCTCTGTCTCGCAACGAACAGTCATTCCGATTGGAGTAGCCGCTACATGGCTGATATTTACCTGTGTACCAACGCTGCCACAGCCTTCTTCCAGATATGGAGCTACGCTCTCGCTTGCTGTTTTTTCCATTAATGCAAGCATGCATGGTGTTCCGAATACTTCCAGTACACCGCTTCCTACTGCTGTTGCTGTATTCTCATATACAACTTCTACGCTCTGTTCCCCTTTGACTCCTGCTTCTAACATTTTATGTCCTCCTTATCAAGCATCTGAATTTTTTGTTGCTTTTGTTTTCAAATGTTTTTTTCTGTTTTTATGTGTCTTTGGTAAGTATATCATAACTTTTTGTGTGCGACTAGTGTTTTTCTGCATCACTGGAGTGTGGATTTATTTGATTTTCATTTTGTACAGGGAATTCTCGTATCATCCCCAATATCTACGAATCATCCGCAACATATTCTCTCTCCCAACCGGATTCATAGTATGAAGCTTTATTGGATAAAAAAGACTATTTTCCACTAACCAATCCAACAGTTTTATCCCATCTCCGCCATCATAAGCATAATCTCCCAGATCATGATCACAATCAATCAGCAAAATCGGTTCCTTTGCCGATTCAATGACGCTTTTCGCGCTATTTACACTTTTACACCATACATAGCCTTCCGGCGCAGGGCGTATATCATCTAACCAAATCTTCATATTTTTTCATTCTCCTTCTACAGTAACTATTCGTCTTTATCTGCTTTCCATCCTTTATTCAAATTTTATTTACACCACAAATTTACAAATTAATCTCAAAACAGACATCCCGTTTCTTTCGAACTCAGAATGTCTGTTTCAACTTTTATCTTATTAACAATTACAATGCATTATGCCTCTAACAGTTTTTCCACACTTGCAAGTTTTGCACAAACGATAAATACCTCGCATGCCTCTTTCAGTTCTTCCATTGGTGGAAGTGTCGGAGCGATACGGATCACGGAATCCTTCGGATCCTTTTTGTATGGGTATGGTGCGCCTGCACCTGTCAGTACAACACCAGCCTCTTTTGCTTTTGCAACGATGTTCTTTGCACATCCTTCATTTGCCTTGAAGGTGATGAAATATCCACCATTCGGACGAATCCAGCTTCCTGCGCCAAGACCTTTCAGTTCTTCCTCAAAACGATCCAGGATCATCTCAAATTTCGGACGGATGATTGCTGCATGTTTTGCCATATGTGCTTTTACGCCATCAATATCTTTTAAAAATTTTACGTGGCGAAGCTGGTTGATCTTGTCAAATCCGATAGTCTGAATGGTCAGACGTTTCAGGATGTCTGCTTTGTTCTCAAGACTTGTGATCAGTCCGGATACACCTGCGCCTGAGAATGTGATCTTGGATGTGGAGCAGAACTCGATCGGAAGGTTCGGATTTCCGGCTTTCTCACACTCGCCAAGGATCTCAAGGATCTGATCTGCTTTATCTTCATACAGATCATGTACGCAGTAAGCATTATCCCAGTAAATACGGAAGTCTTCTGCTGCCGGTTTTAAGTGGGCCAGTCTGCGGACGGTCTCATCAGAATAGGATGTTCCCATCGGATTGGAGTATTTCGGTACACACCAGATACCTTTGATACTGTCATCTTCGCTGACTAATTTTTCTACCATATCCATATCCGGGCCATCTTCGTAAAGTGGTACGTTAATCATCTCGATGCCAAAGCACTCTGTGATGGCAAAATGACGGTCATATCCCGGAACCGGGCAGAGCCATTTTACTTTATCAAGTTTGCACCATGGTGTGCTTCCGTTTACACCAAAAAGCATGGAACGTGCAATGCAGTCATACATGATGTTCAGACTTGCATTTCCGTAAACAATGACATTGTCATATGCTTCCGGGCCAAGTCCAACTAAGCTTGCGATGAATTCCTGTCCCTCTGTGATACCATCAATCACACCGTAGTTACGGATATCTGTACCGGCTCTGCTGACTAACGGAGTCTTGCTGGTCAGAACGTCCATCATCGGCATGGACAGCTCAAGCTGCTCTTTGGATGGTTTTCCTCTGGACATATCCAGCTTCAAGCCTTTTTTGCAGATTTCTTTGTACTGCTGTTCCAGGCTCTCTTTTTCTTTTAATAATTCCTCTCTGCTCATTTCCTGATAAGACTGCATTGATTTTTCCTCCTGCTGTGTATTGTTAAATCATTTTTTACAACTTCTTTTTATTTTATATTCAAAAGGAGATTTGACAAAAATTTACTCCTGTTTGATTTTTTTAAAATATTCCCGAATGGTCTGCTCATAGCCGTTTTCTGTCGGCTCATAGAATTTCATATCTTTGTATGCATCCGGCAGATACTGCTGCTCCACGTAGTGATTCGGATAATCGTGGGCATATTTGTATCCAAGCCCACGTCCAAGTTTTGCAGCACCTTTGTAATGGGCATCGCAGAGATACGTTGGAACCGGTGCGGTTCTCGACTCCCGAACAACGGAAAGTGCTTTGTCCACTGCCAGGTAAGCCGCATTGCTCTTTGGTGCGCTTGCCACATAAGTGACTGCCTGTGCC
The DNA here is from genome assembly GCF_003481835.1 of Roseburia sp. OM02-15. Lineage (NCBI taxonomy): Bacteria > Bacillati > Bacillota > Clostridia > Lachnospirales > Lachnospiraceae > Roseburia > Roseburia sp. OM02-15. The sequence continues at coordinate 35,486 of NZ_QULX01000007.1, read as the reverse complement.
AGCACGATCCGTGCCTCCGGCATTCCAAGCCGCTCCACCGCCTGAGCTGCGCTGACCGCCACAGTCAGGGCGTTCGGGTCTGCATTTCCCACATCTTCTGATGCACAGATCATAATTCTCCGGGCAATAAATGTCACATCTTCCCCGGCGTACAGCATTTTTGCCAGATAGTAGACCGCTGCGTCCGGATCAGACCCCCGCATACTTTTGATAAATGCGGAAATATTATCATAATGGCTGTCGCCATTTTTATCATACTTGATCACGCGCTTCTGGATACATTCGGAAGCCACATCCAGCGTGATATGGATGAGCCCGTCTGCACTGCGTTCTGTGGTAAGGATTCCCAGTTCTATGGCATTTAATGCGCTGCGGGCATCTCCGTTTGACACATCTGCCAGAAATTCCAGTGCATCTTCATCCGCCACCGCACGATAAGCTCCCATGCCTTTTTCCATGTCCTCTAAGGCACGGTGCAGCAGCGTTTTGATATCCTCTTTATCCAACGGCTTTAATTCAAAAATAATGGATCGGGAAATCAGCGCTCCGTTTACCTCAAAATACGGATTCTCCGTAGTGGCACCGATCAGTGTCACCGTACCGTCCTCCACAAACGGAAGCAGATAATCCTGCTGACCTTTGTTAAAACGGTGAATCTCATCGATAAACAGGATCGTACGTTTTCCGTACATGCCCTGCAGCTGTTTTGCCTTTTCAATCACAGCTTCCATATCCTTTTTTCCGGCGGAAGTCGCATTGATCTGCATAAATTCTGCGCTGGTCGTTTTCGCAATGACCTTCGCCAGTGTGGTTTTTCCGGTTCCCGGAGGTCCGTAAAAAATAACCGACTGCAGTTTGTCCGCTTTGATGGCACGATACAGCAATTTGTCTTTGCCGATGATGTGCTGCTGACCAACCACTTCTTCCAGCTTCGTTGGTCGCAATCTGGAAGCCAGCGGCGATTCCTTTTCCTTATTTTGTTCTCTCATGTAATCAAATAAATCCATTTTTTGATCTCCATTTCACGTTTCATCCTTCAAAAATGAATCCTTTTCATGATATAAAATTCATTTTTAACTGTTTTCATCCTGTAAAATGCATGGAATTTAAATGTTTTTGCATGATACCAATGTGATATCTTTCATATCCATGCTATACAATACATTAAATTTACCGGTCTGACAAGTTATTTTTTTGTCAAAGTTGCATTTTCTCCAATTTTTCCATAATATAGGAAGATTTGCATTTCTGTTTTCTACATTGTGCCGAAGATTTTTCTCCTGTTTTCGCCTTATAATATCAATTTGAACGCAGATTCAAGTCGAACGCACGTGAGACTTGGTGCGTGATTCTGGTCAGCGAAAGCTGACATATTCTTCTCAGAATCACTGCACATCCCCGCGGAGCGTTTATCTCAGTCGGAGATTGTACTCCCACTGAGAAAGACTTGTTATTACTCACCACTTGCAGAAGTGGGAGTCTTCTCGACTGAGATAAACATTCTCCCGCTTCAAGTGCGTAGAGCACTAAGCGGTAGGTAAGGGGGGATGCTTATGTCAGTGGGAGTTAAAAGCTCCCACTGACAGGTCGCAAAGCGACTGCGTTCATGAGCAAGTAGCGAAAGCGGATTGCGAATGTCCGCTTTACATCACAAATCATATCATAATTACATTACTCTTCTTCCGCCAATTCTATCACCGCCGCGATCGCCGTCTCCACTTCTTCCTCAGTATTGTAATGGGAAAAACTAAACCGCACAGCGCCCTGCTCAACCGTTCCAAGCGCCTCATGCATCAGCGGTGCACAATGTCCGCCTGGTCTTGTAGAAATCTCCCATCCTTCAAACAATTCATCACTGACCTCTGAAGAATCATAATCCCCGATATTAAAAGACACGATCGGGCAACGATTTTTCTGTGAAAAATCACCGTATATTTTCACTCCCGGAATTTCACGGATGCCTTCATAAAACTGCCACATCAGGTTATGTTCTTTTTCCCGAATTGCGTCAATGCCTGTCCGCATCAGGTAGTCTAAGGCCGCATCCAACCCTGCAATCCCATGTCCGTTCAGCGTCCCGGCTTCCAGCGCCGTCGGCATCTGCTGCGGATGCCTTTTACTATACGTCTGCACGCCGCTGCCGCCGCTCTTTAACGGACGAAGCTGCAGACCGGTTCTGACATAGAGCCCGCCGGTTCCCTGCGGGCCAAGCAAGCTTTTGTGCCCGGTAAAGCATAAAATATCTATATGCATTGCCTGCACATCGATAGGAAATACCCCTGCGGTCTGTGACGCATCCACCACGAAAAGGATTCCGTGCTTTTGCGTCAGTTCTCCGATTGCTGCAATGTCCACCAGATTTCCGGTGACATTGGATCCATGGGTACAGATGATGGCTTTTGTCTCCGGTCGGATTGCAGCCTCCATATTCTCTAACGAAAATCTGCCCTGTGCATCCGCTTTTACAATCGTCAGTTCCACACCTTTTTCTTCCATCTCATAGAGCGGACGGAGCACAGAATTATGCTCCAGCTGCGTGGTGATCACATGATCTCCCGGATTTAATAATCCTTTAATCGCAATATTCAGACTCTCTGTTGCATTGCTTGTAAACACCATCCGCTCCGGATTTTCCGCATGGAAAAATTCTGCCAGTTTTCGTCTTGTATCATAAATCGTGCGAGAAGCCTGCAGTGTTGCTTCGTGCGCCCCTCGTCCTGCATTTCCAAGTGAACATAACGCCTCTGTGACTGCCTGCACAACTTCCTGCGGTTTCCGTCGCGTCGTTGCCGCATTATCAAAATATATCATCGTAAAATCCCCTTTTCTCATATCACATATTACTATTTATTTTACCATAAAAAGGAGCTCCCGCCAATCAGCGAAAGCTCCTTCTATATTCAGCCAAATAATTATTTTCTTATTTCTTTTCTGCTGGTTTATTCTTCGGCAGCACCAGATTTAAGAATACCGCAGTTACTGTTGCAATAACAACCGGCGTCTTACCAAATACAGTTGTCACCCATGCCGGGAACATTCCCAGAGACGCAGATGCCTGTGTCACACCAACACCAAGCGCAACCGACAAACCAACAATAGAAGTATTTCGATAACTCATCGGCTGACTTGTGATCAGCTTGATACCTGTCATTGCGATAGAAGCAAATACAGAAATCGTTGCTCCACCAAGCACACACTGCGGAATGGTTGTCAGCAGTGCAGAAAACTTCGGCACCAGACCTGCAATCAGCAGAATACCCGCAGACATTCCGAGTACAGAACGATTGATAACTTTTGTCGTAGTAACGATACCTACATTCTGACTGTAGGAAGCAGTCGGCAGACCACCAAGGAATGCACCGATGACATTCGTACATCCATATCCTACAATGGCACCTTTTAACTCTTTATCCGTCGGCTCACGATCCATACCGCCGGTTGTGGTTGCGGTAAAATCACCGATCGCCTGAATTGCATTGATGGCAAATAACAAACCAATCGCAATGCAGGAAGACGGATCAAACTGAATGCCAAAATGCATGATCTGCGGCATCTGGAAAAAGCTTGCCTGCGCCACCGCACTCAGATCTACCATACCGAAACATGCTGCAATAATATAACCACAAATAATACCGATCAGAATAGAAGCCAGTTTCAAAAATCCTTTGGTAAAATGATTCAAAAATGTAACGATAGCTAACGTGATAATGGCTACCAGCCAGTTTGTCCAATGTCCGTAATTTCCACTGGATGCGCCACCTGCCATGTAATTGACAGCAGTCGGATACAGAGAAAGTCCAATCGTAAATACAACGGTTCCTGTTACCAGCGGTGGAAATACTTTTCGGATCTTATCAATAAAAAATCCAATGATCATCGCAATGATACCACCGATGATCTGTGCTCCAAATATCGCCGCAATACCTGTATCTGCCGCAATCGCCTGCATACTTGCCACATATGCAAAACTGGTTCCCATAATAACCGGTAATCCTGCCCCCATGCGGAAGCCGTTTTTCGGTCCGATCGGAAACAGCTGTAAAAATGTGGAAAGTGCGGAAACTACCAGTGCAGACTGAATCAGCATAACACGGTTGGCTCCCTCAAGACCTGCGACACCTGCCACAATGATTGCCGGGGTTACACAGCCTACGATCATCGCTACTACATGCTGCAGTGCCAGCGGAAGTGCCTTGCTCAGCTGCGGAACACCGTTTAACTCGAAAATAGACGCATTTTTTCCCTCTGTCTTTTTCATATACTAAAATCCTCCATCTTTTGCATTATGCTATCGTGATCTCATCACACAATAATTTTTACATTTTTTTCTCAGATATTATAACGCAGATATTTTCCGATTTACAACCACTCCGCTTATGAATTGTATTTATAGTATTTGTTAGTTGTGCTAATAAAAAAGCTCTCCTTTTTACATTTTTCAAAGTCTGTAAAAAAAGAGAGCTTTCATCATTCATCTCAAGATTTTATTAAATTTTATTTTTCTTCTGTTTCTTTTTTCACTTCTGGTTTTTCTTTCGGCAATACCAGATTTAAGAATACAGCTGCTACTGTTGCGATAACAACCGGAGTTTTTCCGAATACAGTTGTTACCCATGCCGGGAACATTGCAAGAGATGCGGAAGCCTGAGTTACACCAACACCAAGTGCTACAGCCAGACCTACAACGGATGTATTTCTGAAGTTCATCTCCTGTGTGGTGATCAGTTTGATACCTGTCATTGCGATAGATGCAAATACGGAAATGGTTGCACCACCAAGTACACACTGCGGAATGGTTGTCAGTAATGCGGAGAATTTCGGCACCAGACCTGCGATCAGCAGAATGCCAGCACCCATTCCAAGGACTACACGGTTGATAACTTTTGTTGTTGTAACGATACCTACGTTCTGGCTGTAGGAAGCTGTCGGAAGACCACCAAGGAATGCACCGACAACGTTCATGCATCCGTAACCTACGATGGCACCTTTTAACTCTTTATCGGTCGGCTCACGATCCATACTACCTGTTGTAGTTGCTGTGAAATCGCCGATAGCCTGAATTGCATTGATCGCAAACAGTAATCCGATGGCAATACAGGATGACGGCTCAAATTTGATACCAAAATGCATGATCTGCGGAGCCTGGAAAAAGCTTGCCTGTGCCACTGCGGTCAGATCTACCATTCCAAAAAATGCTGCAATGATATAACCACAGATAATACCGATCAGGATAGAAGCCAGTTTTACAAAACCTTTTGTAAAGTGATTTAAAAATGTAACGATAGCCAGTGTGATAAATGCTACCAGCCAGTTTGTCCAGTGACCATAGTTTGCGCTAGAAGAACCACCTGCCATGTAATTAACAGCGGTCGGATACAGGGAAAGTCCGATGGTAAATACAACCGTTCCTGTTACCAGCGGCGGGAATACTTTACGGATCTTGTCGATGAAGAATCCGATAATGACTGCGATAATACCGCCGACGATCTGTGCACCAAATATTGCTGCGATACCCGTATCTGCTGCAATTGCCTGCATACTTGCTACATAGGCAAAGCTGACACCCATGATCACCGGCAAACCGGAACCCAGACGGAAGCCGCCCTTTTTACCGATCGGGAACAACTGCAAAAATGTGGAAATTGCGGATACGATCAGTGCTGACTGAATCAGCATAACACGGTTTGCATTGTCAAGTCCTGCTACTCCTGCTACGATGATCGCCGGTGTTACACAGCCTACGATCATCGCTACAACGTGCTGCAAAGCCAGCGGAAGCGCTTTGCTCATCTGCGGAATTCCATCAAGTTCGAAAATAGACGCGTATTTTCTTTTTGCCTTTTCCATTACATAAATCCTCCTCTTATATGTATGTGATTTTATATCATTTTTTTATAAATTCACGGATATCAACAATTGCATTTCTCGGACATTTCACCACACAGTTTCCACAGGATAAACAGTCTGCTTCATATATTACCGCACAATTATCTTCAATCTGTATTGCCTCACTCGGGCAGTTTCTGTGGCACAGACCACAGCCGATGCAGCTCACATCACAGGCATTTCTCGCCGGTGCTCCCATATCACGATTGGAGCAGCGTACCAGAAACGGTTCTCCCACATTGTGCATGTGGATGATCTGCTGCGGACAGGCTTTTTCACACAACCGACAACCCACACAGTTGTCACGATCGATTTCTGCCACGCCCTGTGCATTGATGCTCACGGCATTTTTCCGACAGGCTTCCACACAGGCGCCACAGCCGATACATCCATATTGACAGTTGTGATTGTGTTCTCCGCCGTTACATGCCACATAAGCAAACTTCCGAATTCGTTTTTTCATTGTCACTGCACCCCCTTTTTATACTGCTGGTCTGCAGCATAAGGTGTATCTGCAAGTGGAAGTCTGGTACGATACTTGCCATCATAACTGTAGTAAGCTGCCGCGATCGCCGGTGCGGTCGGAATGGAAGTGATCTCTCCGATACCGATGGCTCCGCATGCCACATTCAGTCCTGCTTTTTCTACAATGATACTTTCCACTTCCGGAATCTCATTCGCCCGGAATAAACCAAGAGTTCCGTATTTGGATAACGGTTTACAGTCCTTAAGGTCGTAGCGCTCTCTTAGGGTATAGCCAAGAGACATGATCACGCCGCCCTCGATCTGACCTTCCACAGACAATGGATTTACCGCACGTCCCACATCGTGAGCTGCCACAACTTTTTCCACTCTTCCGTCTTTGTCTAGGACACATACCTGAGTCGCATAACCGTAAGCTACGTGAGATACCGGGTTTGGAACATCTGCGCCAAGTTTATCGGTTTTTGCCAGATATTCGCCGTAGAATTCTTCCCCTTCCAGCTCTGCAAGACTTTTGGTTTTTCTCGCTTCGTTATATAATTCACAGGCTCTGCGCATCGCCTCACCGGTAACCAACGTCTGTCTGGAGCCGGATGTGGTTCCGGAATCCGGTGCGTTGATGGTATTTGCCGCTTCATATACGATATCCTCACGGGTCAAATCCGTATTTTCGATCGTCATCTGTACCAGTACCGTTCCAAGTCCCTGACCGATGCAGGAAGCACCGGATCGGATATGTGCTTTTCCATCCTTAATGGCAAGAATCGCTCTTCCAAAATCCGGAATACCAACGCCGACACCGGCATTTTTCATGGCACAGGCAATACCTACATACTGATTGTTTTCAAATACATCTTTCACCGCTTCCAGTGTCTCCACCAGTCCGGTGGATTCATCTACGATCTGTCCGTTTGGAAGTACCTGTCCCGGCCGGATCGCATTGCGATAACGGATCTCCCAGGCGCTAATGCCGATCTTCTCTGCCAGCTTCGTCAGCATCATTTCCATGCAGAAGCAGGTCTGGGTTACACCGAATCCACGGAAGGCGCCTCCCGGCGGATTGTTTGTATAATATGCTTTTCCATCGATTTCAAAGTTCTGATAGTTATACGGACCCGCCGCATGGGTACAGGCACGCTCCAGAACTGGTCCGCCTAAAGATGCATATGCTCCGGTATCTGCGATAACGGTAGCGGTTACGCCCTGAATAATGCCGTTCTCATCACATCCAACCGTAAATTTCATATCCATCGGATGCCGTTTCGGATGGATCAGGATGCTTTCCTGTCGCGTTAGTTTTACTTTGACCGGACGTTTCAGCAGATAAGCCGCCAGTGACGCATGATGCTGCACGGACATATCCTCTTTTCCGCCGAATCCGCCGCCCACCAGTTTGTTGACAACCCGGACTTTTTCGCTCGGAAGACCAAGCATTTCGGAACATTCGTGCTGAGTTGCGTAAGTTCCCTGATCTGTGGAATAGATCAGTACGCCGTCCTCATACGGCATGGCAATCGCACATTCCGGCTCCAGAAATGCATGTTCCGTCCAGGGAGTATGGAACTCCTCGGTATAGACATATTTTGCATTGGCAATGGCTTCCTTGGCGTTTCCTCTTGATACATGCTTGTGTGCCAACAGGTTTCCGCTTCCGTGTACCTGCGGCGCATCCTCTTTCATCGCCTCATACGGACTGCTGACAAAGGGCAGCTCCTCGTATTCGACTTTCACCAGTTTTTTCGCTTTTTCCACCACATCCAGGTTCTCACCAACCACAAGTGCAATGGCATCTCCCAGATAATGGGTAATGGAGCCAACCGGAATCATCGTATCCCAGTCCTGAACCAGATGTCCGACTTTCACATCTCCCGGAATATCCGCAGCGGTAAAAATATCTACGATACCCGGAACTGCTTTTGCTTTTTCTGTATCGATGGACAACACCCTTGCTCTCGGATATTTGGAACGGACCGCACTCGCGTGAAGCAGTCCTTCCACCTCCATGTCATCCACGTATTCTCCATATCCTAATGTCTTTTCCCTGGCATCCACACGATGCACGCGCTCGCCCAGTTTCCAGGTAAATTCTTTTTTCGGGATTCCCTTTCCTTCCCGTTTGATCTTTGCGGCTAATTCCACCGCATCCATGATTTTTTTATATCCGGTGCAGCGGCAGATGTTGTTGCGCAGCGCAAACGCGATCTCGTCTCTCGTCGGGTTTGGGTTCTTATCCAGAAGTCCCTTTGTACAAATGACCATTCCCGGAATACAGAATCCGCACTGCACGGCTCCTGCCTCTGCAAAAGCGTATGCATACAGTTCTTTTTCCTCATCCGAAAAGCCTTCCACGGTAAGGATCGATCTGCCATCCATCATGGACAGAGTCGGAATACAGGCTTTCATCGCCACTCCGTCTACCAGCACATGACAGGTTCCGCAGGCTCCCTCACTGCAGCCATCCTTTACGGATTTGCACTTACAGACATCCCGCAGGAACGGCAGCAGCTTTCCATCGCCTTCCACCTGATATAATTCATTATTTACATAAAATTGATACATCGAAATGCCCCCATTCTGATGCAGATGGATAAAAATTCCAGAATGCCTTTTGCTCTGCATACTGACATACACTTGATGCTCCAATATTTGCTTTTACCTGATTCATTTATGTTTCATTTTGTCTGGATTTGATTAAATATTCGACCAAACCGGAATGACCAGTTATCCTTAGATTTGTATCAGATAAGGTATACGAACAGAACCGGCATTTTCATCCGGCGTTTTCGTGATTGTGATATATAAAACCCACCACATTCCGCGTACTTTGACTGAATATTCAATCAAACAGAATGATACATTACATCTTTGCTTTTCCCCATAGCAAAGTTTCAGTAAAAACCATTGGAAATCAAACCTCTGTCAGTAGACAGACCTGTTACCCTTCTTTTTTCTCCATCGCAATTCTGATCTGGCGAAGCACCATGTCTTCTGCATATGCAAAATAGCTGTCTGCGTCAAAACCTTTTCCATCTACCAGCACCTGGATCGAAGCCCCCTCAAGCAACGATACTGCCATATACGGAATCAGTTCCTTGTCTGTCTCCTCCATATTCGGGCAAAAACGAATGATGATCGCCCGGATATTATCTCTCCAAACTGCATACGCTTCCTGAAAACGTGCTCTGATGTCTGCATCGATCCTTGTCTGAACAAGGAAATCAAGTTCTGCAAAATCATACTCTTTTTTCTTGGTCAGCAGAGTTTTTTTCTGCTGGAAGAAAATGTGTAACTGATCTTCCAGTGTATCTTTACTTGATTTCTTGCTTACCTGCTGCATATCGTAGCATTCTTCTAAGATCCATTCCTGCAGTCTCTTTAACAGATCCTGCTTTGTTTTATAATAATAGTGAACATTTGACTGCACCATATCTGCCTTGTCTGCGATCAGATGCATTCTCGTTCCACTGATTGTGACATCATTTACAACTTTCAGTGCCGCATTCAGAATTCTTTCTTCTGTTTCTGTAACATGTAATGTTTCTGTTTTCAAGTCCTTGCCTCCTGCCCATAAGATTCATTAGCACTAGGATTCTATTGTATTTTCTCTTACAGGCAGTGTCAAGAATTTAGCTAAAAATTTTTTAGAGTTAACCTATCGGTCTTGTATACAATCCTGTATTTCTTATTTTTCTACAGCAACTGCTTCAATCTCTACCAGACCTGCTTTCGGAAGGTTTGCAACCTCTACGCAGGAGCGGGCCGGTACTTCGTTTGCAAAATATTTTGCATAGATCTCATTTACTTTACCGAAATCAGCAATGTCTGCTAAGAAGATAGTTGTTTTTACAACATGATCAAAATCAGATCCTGTACCTTCCAGAATAGTTTTCAGATTCTCAAGACTCTGTACAGTCTGTGCCTCGATGCCTTCCGGAAGGGTACCATCTGCCGGGTTTAAACCTAACTGTCCGGAAATAAAGATCATGTTTCCTGTTTTTACTGCGTGTACATATGGACCTACTGCTGCCGGTGCTCCGTTTACGTTGATTGACTGTTTCATAATAATTTCCTTCTTTCTTTTATTCTTTTTAAACTGTCATAATAACAATTTAGATTCTATTATAATGCAGTACCTCACTGCTTTACAAGCAATCCTGTAAATACACATTCGTATATACATTCTATTTGCTATCATTCCTATGTAATATTTGAAAACAATATTTAAAAATCTGTTTCCATTCTACTCATATGCTATAACTGCCGTGCAGTTCTGTGGATGTATTTTCCTTTTAATTCGGTATGTACTTTTCCGTACTCTGCCACCGGACAGCCTCTTAAAAATACCTGTGCTGCCATTCCAGTTCCCGAAATTCCTTCATATGGCGTGTTGTCCACGTTCTGAACCTGTGTCTTGGCTGAGATTGTCCATGCCTTATCCGGATCCCAGATCACCAGATCTGCATCGCTGCCCGGAAGAATGGCTCCTTTTTGCGGATACATGCCAAAAAGTTTTGCCGGACGCTCCGCCAGAAGCTGGCACATGCGCTCAATGGAAGTTCTTCCTTCCACCACTCCATACTGATAAAACAGCATCGGTCGCTGTTCAGTTCCCGGAATACCTCCCGGAATTCTGGTAAAATCATCCTTGCCTCTTGTTTTCTGACCATCCATGTTGAAACTGCAGTGGTCAGTGCCAAGCATATCAACTTCGTCCTTTTCAACTGCCTCCCAGAGTGCCTCCCGGTCTTCTTTTTTTCGAAGGGGCGGTGCACATACATAGGCTGCGCCTGCAAATCCCGGACGATTATATTCTTTCTCATCCAGAATCAGATACTGTGGACAGGTCTCCACAAATACCTGCTGACCTTCTTTTCTGGCTCTCTGGACCACTTTCAGTCCCTGCTTTGAACTTAAATGCACGATATTCACCGGTGTGCCTGCCAGCTTTGCAATGGTCAGAAGCCGGTTAATGGCTTCTGCTTCCGCCTCCGCCGGACGGCTCTTCGGATGCAGGCGTACACTGTTGCGTTCCTCGGATTTGAGTTTTTCCGTTACCGCCTTGATGATGTCACCGTTTTCACAATGAACACCGGCGATACCGTGTTCTTCCTCGATGGCTGATAAAATCTCGAATATCTCTTTGTCATTCACTTTGAGATTATCATATGCCATATATAATTTATAAGAAGTAACACCCTGACGGGTCATTTCTTTGATTTCCCTTTTTGACTCGTCGTTCCAGTCTGTGATCGACATATGAAAACCGTAATCACAGGAACTTTTTCCGTCTGCCATCTTGTGCCAGACATCCAGCGCTTCGGTTAAGGTCTGCCCTTTTTCCTGCGTGGTAAAATCAAGGATCGATGTGGTTCCTCCTGCTATCGCAGCTTTTGTTCCTGTATAAAAATCATCTGCGGTATGAAAATCTCCCGCATCCAGATCGAAATGTGTATGGGTATCGATGAATCCGGGAAATATATATTTCCCGGACGCATCGATGACCGTCATGCCCGGCGCATCAATGGTTTTTGCCACCTGGGTTATTTTCTCACCTTCTACCAGTACATCGGCTGTGTAACTGCCGTTTGCGTAAACAACGGTACCGTTTTTGATTAAATATCCCATTATGAACTCCTTATCTGAAATGCTGTTTCATGCAAGCATGATTCACATTTCTCCATTCAGACTGATTTCTGATCTATTACAGATACAGATAATCATAATCTGCATCGATTGTCAGAATCACCTGTTTTAATCCATCGTATAAGGTACAGTCAGCATCTTTCAGGTTGTAATCCTTCACGAAACCTGCCAGTCTTACTTTAACTGTCATGTTCTCTCTGTTCAGAACCACATAACCGTCATTTTTGCTGTTTTCAAAATCTGCTTCATTTGCAAATAATGTAATTTTCGCCTGATATGGTGCACTGCTGTACGGGCAGAAACTCTTGCAGTTGCCGCACTCGTTACACATGTAATCCACATGGACGATGGCTGGCATTTTCTGTCCCGGTACTGCGATTGTTACATTTGCACGGTTCGGACATACGTCTACGCAGTTCTCACAAATGTGATTACATTCCAGACATCTCTCTTCTTCCGCTTTTCCTTCTGCGGAATGAACCAGAATGCCTTTCTTTTCTGCTGCACGGGCTACATCTGTATCGTATACATACTCAGATTTTGCTGCCTCGCCAAGAATGTGGCTTGCGGCTTTCTGTGCATCACGGATTGCTAACACAATGGTTGCTGCTCCGCCTGCACCATCACCGATGGCGTATACACCCGGTTTGCTTGTCTCCATGGTTTCAGCATCGAGAACCGGCTGTCCTTTCTCGTTGACATTGATGCCGTTTGCTTCATACAGTGCACTGTCTACACGCTCTCCCAGAGATGCGATGATCGTGTCTGCCGGGATCTGAACTTCTTCCTCTGTCTCCACCGGTTTCTGTCTGCCGCTGGCATCCATCTCACCAAGAACTACTTTCTTGCAGGTCAGAACGCCGTCTTTCTGTGTCTTCGGTGCCAACAGTTCTTTCATAACAACGCCGTCTTCTAATGCTTCTAATAATTCATCCTCATCGGCTGGCATGTAACGTTTGGTTCTGCGGTATACCACAGTAACGTCTTCCACGCCTTCAATTCTGCCCGCCATACGTGCCGCATCCATCGCTGTGTTACCAGCTCCGATGACAACGACATGTCTGCCAAGGTTCTGTGCCTTCGGATCTTCTTTTGCTGCCTCAAGGAAGTCTACCGCATTCAGTTCTTTCTCGGTATCTACACCGATGGACATACCTTTGTGTGCACCGATAGCAAGAACGATGGTATCAAAACCTTCCTCTTTCAGACTTTCAATATTTTCAATATTTCTGTTATTTACAAATTTTGCTCCGTATGCTTTTGCAATCTCCACATCTTTTGCGATTGCTTCGTTATCAATACGGAAGGACGGGATCACGTTGCGAACCGTTCCGCCAAAATGCTCTTTTTTGTCAAATACGGTAACGTCTGCTCCACCTTTTGCAAGGAATGCGGAACAGGCAATACCAGCCGGGCCGCCACCTACGATGGCAACTTTCTTGCCGCTGTTTCCTTCTGCTTTCAGCCCACCCAGAACACTGTCATATCCGCCTTTTGCTGCCTGCAGTTTGGTACCGCGGATCGCAACCGGCTCTTCATAGAAGTTTCTGGTACATTTGCTCATACATCTGTGGTTACACAGGGTACCTGTCATAAACGGAAGCGGGTTTTTATCAAGAATAACCTCTAATGCTTCCTGCATTTTTCCTTCACCGGCAAGTTTTACATATGCCGGAATATCCTGATGGATCGGACATCCTTCCATACATGGTGCTGTGAAGCAGTCCAGTAACGGAACTTCTTTGTCCATCTTGCGGCTCGGTAACGGTTTTACCGGTTTTACATGATGTGGATCATGTTTGATCTCCTCGATCAGAGCTGCCAGTCCGTCTACATCTACACCTTCAAACGGTTTGAATTCCATTGCATTCAGTTTGTCTGCAAGCTGGATGCCACGGTTGTATCCGCCTGGTTTTAATAAAGTTGTAGCTACTGTGATCGGCCAAATGCCAAGTCCGAAGATCTTGTCAATGTTAAATGCATCGGCTCCGCCGGAGTAGGAAATTCTTAATTTTCCGTCAAACGCTTTACTGAGCTTATGCGCTACGCTTAAGGACAAAGCACATAAGGATTTTCCGGACATGTACATCTCTTCGCTTGGAAGCTCGTTTCTGGTCACATCTACCGGGAAGGTATTGGTGATTTTTACACCAAAGGCAAGTCCTTTGCTGTCTGCCAGTGCCTGCAGTCTGGTCAGCATCGGTACAGCATCCTCAAACTGAAGATCATCTTTAAAATGGAAATCACCGAATGCCACGTAATCATATCCCATATCGTCCATGATCTTGCGGGCTTCTTCGTATCCCAACAGCGTCGGATTACATTTTACAAATGTATTTAATCCTTTTTCTGTCAGCAGATAAGAAGCAATGCTCTCAATCTCCTCTGGTGGACATCCGTGCAGAGTGGATACTGTTACAGATTTGCAGATATCAGATGGAATTGCCTCGATATCAGCATCTGTCAGTTTACTGAAGCTGTCTTTGTTGTCTTTCAGCCACTGGATGCACTCCTGAAATACCGGATTGTCTTTGGATTCGATCATATTATTTAAAAATGTATCGATTTTTTCTGATTTGATGCCCTGCAGATCATATCCAACACTGATGTTGAAAATAAATCCGTCTGTTGCACCAAGTCCCCACTCTTTGGAGAGTGCTTTTAATGCAACCCATGCTTTGACATACTCTGCGTAAGCCTGCGGTACATACAGCTCTGTAGACCACTCGCAGTTGTAGCATTCATCGTCTGCAAGAATACACGGTTTGCTTACCGGAAGATCCTCGCCGTCTAAGATCTGTACTGTTTTTAACTCAAAGAAACGGCTGCCTGCCAGATATGCTGCTATGATATTCTGTGCAAGCTGTGTGTTTGGTCCTGCCGCCGGTCCGTACGGTGTCTCAATCTTCTCTCCGAAAATAGAAAGACATTTCGCTGGATCTGCTTTATACTCTTTGCGAACGCCAAATACGGTCTGCCGCTTTGTGCGCTCTGTCATCGCCCAGTTCATCAGATTCCCGAAAGGAATCGGTGTCATTCTGTCGCCCATTGTAATTAACCTCTCTTCGTCATGATAATTGTTTTATAAATTCAGCTTATCCCGTCCTAAATATTTATTACATCATCTAATAGATATGTTTTTCTGTAATCCCAACAGTTCCTCTACATTCAAAACCATACTGTCGGGAACCCACAATAAAATCATCCATTGATGCTGTGTGCCAGCTCTGCTGCTGCCTGTCTGCAATCTGCCATTGCTTTTGCCTCATCGATCACGGTCAGCTCACGGTCTTTCATCAGAACTTTTCCGTTACAGATGGTTGTCTGAGTCATGGCACCGTTGATACCGAATAACATATGGCTGTTGATATTGTCTGCGGTCAGTGGTGTCAGCGGATCATAAGCGACTACAACTACGTCTGCTGCTGCACCTTCTTTTAACACGCCAAGCGGAATGTTGAAATAGCGGTTTGCCATTTTTGCATTTCCTTCAAACAGCATTGCCGGAACTTCGCCCCAGGCAGCGTTTGCATCACATAAGGAATGTTTGTGCAGTACATTCGCCACCTTATAAGATTCAAACATATCGTGTGTATAACCGTCCGTTCCAAGTCCTGTCAGAATGCCTTTCTGGAAAATTCTCATGGTTGGCGGACATCCACAGGCATTTCCCATATTTGACTCCGGATTGTGCACTACCATCGTATCTGTCGCTTTCAGCAGATCCATCTCCTGCTCATTGACATAAATACAATGTGCGGTCATGGTCTGCGGGCCTAACAGATCGTGATCCATCAGTCTGTTTACGATTCTCTTTCCATATTTATGTAAGCAGTCATGCAGGTCTTCGATACCCTCTGCCACATGAATGTGTGCGCCTACGCCCTCCGGCATATTTTTGCGACACATCTCAAATGTTTTATCAGAGATTGTAAACTGTGCATGCATACCCATCATGGCTTTGATCATGTCATTGTTCTGCTGTGCGGCATATTTAATGAAGTCTGCATTTTCTTTTACGGAAGCTTTTGCTTTCTCCTCGCCGTCACGATCAGATACTTCATAACACAGACAGCTTCTTACGCCCATCTTCTCAGATGCTTCCGCAATTTTAAACAGGCTGCCTTCAATAGCACCGAAACTTGCATGATGATCAAATACGGTTGTCACACCGTTTTTGATACAATCTATATAAGTAGCGATAGCACTTAAGTATGTCTGCTCCAGTGTCAGGTGACGGTCAATCGTCCACCACAGTCCATCCAGAATATCTAAAAATCCGTTTGGGTTATATCCATTAATAGATAATCCTCTGGCAAATGCGCTGTAAATATGTTCATGCATATTAATAAGGGACGGCATGATGATCTGACCTTTTGCATCGATCAGCTCTGCCTGCGGATATTCGCTTCGCAGTGTCTCATAATCGCCTACCTTTACAATTCGTTCCCCGTCAAGGACAACACCACCATCTTTGATCAGAGGCTTGGTCTCATCTCTTGTGATCACGGTTCCTTTTCCTACCAGAATCATGTTTCTTCTCCTTTCATTCCCCGTGTAGTTTCTTATCATGTTTACAACTTTTCAAAAAACAAAAATATATCTCTTTCTATATAGAAGAAACAGGTAGATTCCTGCCTTTTTCCAAGTTGTTTTTCCCCGATTCACAACGGCTCTGTTTTTATTGACCGTTCAATCTAATATGATATTACCACACCCCAAAATTAAAAGCAATATTCTTTTCAAACTTTTTTTGTAAATACCTAAAAATATTTTTGATTTTAGTGTTGACATCTGAAAAAAATCTGATATGATGAGTACAGAAAGCAAAACAAAAGGAGACAGCAAAATGATGACACTGGAGCTTTTAAAACAACTGGCAAAAGCACTGGCTGTTCAGTTTGGAAATGACTGTGAAGTTGTGATTCATGACCTGACCCGCAAGAGTCTTCATAAATCCATCGTTTATATAGAAAACGGCCACATTACAAACAGAAAAACCGGTGACGGTCCTTCCAAAGTCGTATTGGAGACCATGAGAAAAGATCCATCCAAGATTTCCGATCATCTCGGTTATCTGACCAAAACAAACGATGGTAAAACATTAAAATCTTCTACGATTTTCGTTCGTGAAGAAGAAGGTGGACCAATCCAGTATATCCTTGCCATCAATTTTGACATTACCAATCTCCTGTATTTTCAGGATTCTGTCCGCTCACTCATCAGTGAGAGCGGCGAACCGGCGGTTTCTTCCTATCATAAGGAACCGGAAAGCATCTGCACCAACGTGGCAGACCTGTTAGACGACCTGATCGTTCAGGCAGTTGCGATGGTCGGAAAACCTGCATCTCTGATGTCAAAGGATGAAAAAGTACAGGCCATTCAGTTCCTGAATAATACCGGTGCTTTCCTTATTACCAAATCGGGCGACAAAGTTTCCCAGTACTTCGGGATTTCAAAATATACTTTGTACAGCTACATCAAAGCAGATAAAAATTAGGAGGAGGTTTTTATGAAACAAATCAAATGGGTAAAAAACACAATGCCAAAAACCGATGACGCAAACCTTCCGGTTATGGCACTTGAAGAAGTTGAAAAAGCCCGCGCTTTCCACAAAACAATTCCGGGATATGAGAGAACACCTCTTGCACATCTGACTCACATGGCAGACCGCCTTGGCCTGAAAGATGTCTGTGTAAAAGATGAATCTTACCGTTTCGGTCTGAATGCATTCAAAGTGCTCGGTGGATCTTTCGCAATGGCAAAATACATTGCAAAACAGACTGGACGCGATATCTCAGAACTTGATTTTGAGACACTGACATCCGACAAACTCCGTGAGGAATTCGGACAGGCTACATTCTTTACCGCGACAGATGGTAACCATGGACGTGGTGTTGCATGGGCTGCAAACCGTTTAAAACAGAAAGCGGTTGTATTTATGCCGAAGGGTTCCACGCAGAACCGACTGAACCACATTCTTGCAGAGAACGCTACTGCTACCATCGAAGAAGTAAACTATGACGAATGTGTCCGCATGGCTGCTGCAGCTGCTGCAAAAGTAGAAAACGGTGTCGTTGTACAGGATACTGCATGGAAAGGTTATGAGGAAATCCCATCCTGGATCATGCAGGGATACGGAAGCATGGCCATGGAAGCAAATGAACAGCTTCATGAACTTGGCATCAAACGTCCGACACATGTATTTGTTCAGGCAGGTGTTGGTTCTTTAGCAGGTGGTGTACAGGGTTATTTCGCAAATCAGTATCCGGACAATCCTCCGATCGTCTGTGTAGTAGAAGCTGATACAGCTGCATGTCTGTACAAAGGTGCAGTTGCAGGCGATGGTGCAGAGTACAACGTAGAAGGCGATATGCCAACCATCATGGCTGGTCTTGCATGTGGTGAACCGAATACAACTTCCTGGGATATTCTGAAAAACCATGTATCTGTATTCGTTGCCGCTCCGGACTGGGTATCCGCAAAATCTATGCGTATGCTTGCAGCTCCGATCAAAGGCGATCCACAGGTAACATCCGGTGAATCAGGAGCCGTTACATTCGGAGTTTTAAATGAGATCATGACCAACCCGGAATACGCTGATCTGAAGGAAGCATTACAGTTAGATGAAAATTCACAGGTACTGCTCTTCTCCACTGAGGGAGATACAGATCCGGAACGTTATAAAGAGATCGTCTGGGACGGAAAAGATTATTTAGATGAATAATCAGATTTAAATTTTTTGAGTTATTTTTAGATTAACCAATCAATCTATTTCACATTATAGTATGGAGGTATTACTACTATGGATTACAACAAAATCAAAGCAACCGCTGAGAGCTACAAAGACGACATGACCAAATTCTTACGTGCCATCGTAAAGAATCCGGGCGAGAGCTGTGATGAGAAAGCTCATATCGAGACCATCGCTGCTGAGATGAAAAAACTGGACTTCGACGAAGTTGTCATCGATCCGCAGGGTAACGTCATCGGTTACATGGGAACAGGCGACAAGATCATCGCTTACGATGCACATATTGATACAGTAGGTATCGGAAACATTGAAAACTGGAACTTCGATCCATACGATGGATATGAAAACGACGAAGAGATCGGCGGACGTGGTGTATCTGATCAGTGTGGCGGT
This sequence comes from Roseburia sp. OM02-15, assembly GCF_003481835.1. NCBI lineage: Bacteria > Bacillati > Bacillota > Clostridia > Lachnospirales > Lachnospiraceae > Roseburia > Roseburia sp. OM02-15. The sequence goes on along the minus strand of NZ_QULX01000007.1, from coordinate 16,327 downwards.
CTTGTATCTGCTACATACGGTGCTAAGATCATGAAAGACCTTGACCTGATTCCGGAAGGATGCAAGATCATGGTAGTCGGAACTGTTCAGGAAGAAGACTGTGATGGTCTTTGCTGGCAGTACATCATCAACGAAGATAAAATCCGTCCGGAATTCGTTGTTTCCACAGAGCCGACAGACGGCGGTATCTACCGTGGACAGCGTGGACGTATGGAAATCCGCGTAGATGTAAAAGGTATCTCCTGCCATGGTTCCGCTCCGGAGCGTGGAGACAACGCAATCTACAAAATGGCTGACATTCTTCAGGACATCCGTTCCTTAAATGAGAACGATGACGCTGACGAGACAGAGATCAAAGGTCTTGTAAAAATGCTCAACCCGAAATACAACAAAGATTGGGAAGAGGCACGTTTCCTTGGCCGCGGTACTGTAACCGTATCCCAGATCTTCTATACATCCCCAAGCCGTTGTGCAGTTGCTGACTCCTGTGCAATCTCCCTTGACCGTCGTATGACATTCGGAGAAACATGGGAAAGCTGCTTAGACGAGATCCGTGCACTTCCGAGCGTACAGAAATACGGCGATGACGTAAAAGTATCTATGTACAACTACGATCGTCCTTCCTACACAGGATGCGTATATGAGATTGAGTGCTACTTCCCGACATGGGCTATCCCGAAAGATCACAAAGTAACAAAATCTCTCGAGAACGCTTACAAAGCATTATACGGAGATCAGCGTATCGGTGCTGCTGAGACACTTGAAATGCGTCAGGCTCGTCCACTTACAGATAAATGGACATTCTCTACAAACGGCGTATCTATCATGGGTAGAAATAACATTCCTTGTATTGGTTTTGGACCGGGTGCTGAGGCTCAGGCTCATGCTCCAAACGAGAAAACATGGAAACAGGATCTGGTAACATGCGCAGCTGTATATGCAGCATTACCGAAAAATTACATGGAGTAAATTTCATTCATTATTTTTGTGAGGGATCCTTCCTGCATTGATTTCAGGAAGTTCCCTCCCTAAAACCAGATAACTCTAAATTTTAATATATCTCAACCGAATCTATTTTATAAGGAGAATACATAAATGAAAACATTACAGGATTACATCGACAAACTCAACAGCTTAAACTTCAAAGAAATGTACAACAACGATTTCTTCCTTACATGGGAGAAAACAGATGACGAGTTAGAGGCTGTTTTCACTATCGCTGACGCACTTCGTTTCATGCGTGAGAACAACATTTCCACAAAAGTATTTGAGAGCGGTCTTGGAATTTCCTTATTCCGTGATAACTCCACAAGAACACGTTTCTCTTTCGCTTCCGCATGTAACCTGCTTGGTCTGGAAGTTCAGGATCTGGACGAGGGCAAATCTCAGGTAGCTCATGGTGAGACTGTTCGTGAGACAGCTAACATGATCTCCTTCATGGCTGACGTTATCGGTATCCGTGACGATATGTACATCGGAAAAGGTAATGCTTACATGCACGAAGTATCTGACGCTGTAAAACAGGGTAACGCTGACGGCATCTTAGAGCAGCGCCCGACACTGGTAAACCTTCAGTGTGATATCGACCATCCGACACAGGCTATGGCAGATGCTCTTCACCTGATCCATGAATTCGGCGGTGTTGAGAACTTAAAAGGTAAAAAAGTTGCCATGACATGGGCTTACTCTCCTTCTTATGGTAAACCACTCTCCGTTCCGCAGGGTATCATCGGTCTGATGACACGTTTCGGTATGGACGTTGTACTTGCTCATCCGGAAGGATACGATGTAATGCCGGAAGTTGAGGAAGTTGCAAAAGCAAACGCTGAGAAATCAGGCGGTTCCTTCACAAAAGTAAACAGCATGGCTGAGGCTTTCAAAGATGCTGATATCGTATATCCGAAGAGCTGGGCTCCGTTCGCTGCTATGGAGAAACGTACAAACCTTTACGGTGAAGGCGATACAGAAGGAATCAAAGCACTTGAGAAAGAGCTTCTTGCTCAGAACGCAGAGCACAAAGACTGGTGCTGTACTGAAGAATTAATGAAAACAACAAAAGATGGCAAAGCATTATACTTACACTGCCTGCCAGCAGATATCAACGATGTAAGCTGCAAAGACGGCGAGGTTGAGGCTTCCGTATTCGATCGTTATCGTACACCGCTTTACAAAGAAGCAAGCTACAAACCATACATCATCGCTGCTATGATCTTCTTAAGCAAATTTGAGAATCCGCAGGAGATCTTAAAGAAATTAGAAGATCGCGCTGGAAAACGTATCTTTGAGTAATTAACTGAGCTGTATTTTGTGAGAGATTCTTCTTAGACTTTATTCAAGAGGAGTCTTTCACAGCTCTGATTTTTAAATTTTGATGTAATATACTAATCCATTTGGGGGTAACGAATCATGGGTAAAAAACGTATCGTCATTGCACTTGGCGGTAATGCCCTTGGAAAAAATCTTCCTGAACAGTACTTGGCTGTTCAGGAAACTTCCAGAGCAATCGCTGATCTGATCGAAGCCGGAAATGAAGTCATCATCTCCCACGGCAACGGTCCACAGGTTGGAATGATCAACAATGCAATGGCTGCATATTCCAAAACAGAACCTTCTCATCCGGCCATCACACCTCTCTCCGTTTGTGTGGCCATGAGTCAGGCATATATTGGTTACGATCTTCAGAATGCATTAAAAGAGGAATTATTAAACCGCGGCATCAAGAAAAATGTTGCCACGGTGATCACACAGGTTCGTGTGGATGAAAATGATCCTGCATTCGAGCATCCGACCAAACCAATCGGTCAGTTTATGACTAAAGAAGAAGCTGATGCCGCAGTAGCCAGCAGCGGTATTCAAGTCATGGAGGATGCGGGACGCGGCTATCGTCGTGTCGTTGCTTCTCCAAAACCGGCAGAAATTATTGAAATCGACACAGTCAAAGATCTCCTGAACGCAGGCGAAGTCGTCATCGCCAGCGGCGGCGGCGGTATCCCTGTGATCCGTCAGGGAAATCATTTAAAAGGTGTTGGAGCAGTTATCGATAAAGATTTCGCAAGCTGTCTCCTTGCACAGCAGTTAAATGCTGATTTTCTGATCATTCTGACTGCAGTCGAGAAAGTAGCACTCCGCTTCGGTACTCCGGAAGAGACATGGCTGGATGATATTACAGTCGATGAAGCAAAACAGTACATGGAAGAAGGGCATTTCGCACCGGGCTCCATGCTTCCGAAAGTTCAGGCAGGTGTAGAATTTGCCGAGTCTGGCGAGGGACGTACCGCCCTCATCACCCTTTTGCAGAAAGCAAAAGACGGTGTCAACGGTGCAACAGGAACACGTATAATCAAGAAGTAAAAATTTTTTAGTTTGTTATTTGATTGATTATTCGATAAAACTTTTTTTAACATTTTCCCTCTATTTTTACAATATACAAAGCAAAGAAAGAGCTCCGATCCTAACCAAATCGGAGCTCTTTCGTATTCTTCTTTGATGGCATCCAGTTTTGTCGGAATTCCAACATCAGCAGAAAGCTCCCAGAAAAAGGGACTAAAAAATATATCAGCAACAGAAAGATCACAAAAAAACGCCAGAGCCGGCATTTGCCAGAACTGGCGTTTTTTTAGCTGTGGACTTATTTTACAGCCCCTTTCTTTTTATTTATAGAAATATTACATTTATTGTGATATGATAATTATAAATATCGTAAATTAATGTTATTGATGGGTAGCAATCCCAGAAAAAGAAAGGAGTTCGATAATGTCAAAACTGAAAGCCAAAAAAGGTTTTACACTGGTAGAACTTATTGTTGTTCTTGTTATTATAGCGGTTCTTGCTGCATTACTCATCCCGGCACTGACCGGATATATTGACAAATCAAAAGCGAGAGCAATTGAATCTGAAGCAAAAGGGATCTGGACGGCAGCACAATCTGCCGCTTCTGAATACTATGGTTTGAATATTGATGAGAAAAGTATGGAAAATGCATTGACCAATTCTTGTACGATTGATGGTATAACTTACACAAAATGTCTTGGTCGTATATCAAATGCAACATTTTCTGATGAGCAAAGGTACTGGCATAAAAATCCAACAACTGCCAGTCAGTTGATAGCCCAGCAAGTCCTGATCTATTTAGACAGTCAGACCAAAAATAATTCCCAATATAGTTTCGGAAATAGCAATGTTCCAACCTCTGGTGCGACATTGGACAACAGTATTAAAAACAATTTTGGATCCAATCCTCCAAAAAATGCCGTATTTATTCAAATTTTTTATGACGAAAACTGCAAGGTTCTTGCCATAAATTTTGGCAAAGATGGTTACTTGGTGACTATGACAGCCGGTCATTCTCCAATTTGTGAAAAAAACGGTAAAATTCTCTAATTATACGGGGCTGTAAAAAAACTCCCCTAACAGAAAATCGCCCAGACCGTGAGGTCAATGGCATTAAGTTAAGAAAATCTCGCATCACACATAGTGTGATGTGGGATTTTTTTATGGAAAAGTATTGACATGTCAATCAAAAAATGATCTTGTCATTACTATCAAAGGGACAACTTTAACAAACGAATTGTTAAGGCAGTTCGGATGTGATGCATCAACTGCAACATCATCCGCATTTGTACAGCAACGAAAGAAAATACTTCCGCTTGCACTCGAAAAACTTTTTCTAGATTTTGTTTCTCAAACTTCTCAAAATGATACATATAAGGGATATAGACTTCTAGCTGTTGATGTCCATCGTAAAAATCTCCTTTGAAATGAAATAAATAGTACTGTCACATTTCATAAAGAAGCGGTGGACGGATAAAAAATAAGATATGTAGTTGTTGAGTTTAAAAATCCATGGTAAACTAATCATAGCAGTTCTTGTGAATATGTGATTGTTTTGTGTGGTAACTTAACAATACAACATATATACAAAAACTGCTATTTTTTTATGAAAAAAGTAGTGATTTCACGTACCTGGGGCTAGCCGTCGCGCCAGCGACTTGGTATAATAGACGAAAAAAGAGACTCAGCTCAGTTATTACAACTAAGCTAAGTCTCTTAATTCTATTTTTGAATTATTTTACACGTGCTGTCAGATGATCTCCATCTACATCAATGAGAATCACATCATTTGCATGTACCTCATCGGCAAGGATCAGTTTTGCAGATAATGTCTCCACATGTTTCTGCAGGAATCGTTTCAATGGTCTTGCACCATAGATTGGGTCATAACCATGCTCTACGATAAAGCTCTCTGCTGCCGGTGTCAGTTCTACGGAAATCTCACGGTCTTCCAGACGTTTGTTCAACTGATTCATCAGCAGATGAATGATATTTCCGATGTTGTCCTTGGTCAGCGGCTTGAACATGATGATCTCGTCCAGACGGTTTAAGAACTCCGGTCTGAAGTTGCCACGCAGCTCATTCATAACCCGTTCTTCTGCTTCCGGATTAATATCGCCGTTCTCATCGATGCCTTCCAGCAGATGCGCAGATCCAAGGTTGGATGTCATAATGATGATGGTGTTCTTGAAGTCTACGGTACGTCCCTGGGAATCCGTGATACGACCGTCATCCAATACCTGTAACAGTACGTTAAATACATCCGGATGGGCTTTTTCTACCTCATCAAACAGGACTACAGAATATGGTTTTCTACGAACGGCCTCAGTCAGCTGACCACCTTCATCGTAACCTACATATCCTGGAGGTGCTCCGATCAGTCTGGATACGGAGTATTTCTCCATGTATTCACTCATATCAAGTCGAACCATGTTGGATTCATCGTCAAACAGGCTTGCGGCCAGTGCCTTTGCCAGCTCGGTTTTACCAACACCAGTTGGTCCAAGAAACAGGAAAGAACCGATCGGTTTGCTCGGATCTTTGATTCCGGCTTTGGAACGAATGATCGCTTCGGTAACTTTTGTGACGCCCTCATCCTGTCCGATGACACGTTTGTGCAGTTCTTCGTCCAGATGCAAGGTTTTGTTACGTTCACTCTCGGTCAGTTTTGCAACCGGGATACCTGTCCAGCGGGAAATGATTCTTGCGATTTCATCCTCGCTGACGCTCTCATGAACCAGTGACATATCTTTATTTTTCACGATTTCTTCTTCGTGAGCTAATTCTTTCTCCAGCTGTGGTTTCTTGCCATACTGCAGTTCTGCTGCTTTTTCCAGATCGTAATTCTGCTGTGCAGTCTGAATTTCTTTATTCAGGCTTTCCAGTTCCTCACGTAATTTCTGTACACGCTCAACAGCTTTCTTCTCATTGTCCCACTGTGCTTTCTTTGTCTGGAACTCGCTGCGCAGTTCTGCCAGCTCTTTCTGAAGATTCTCCAGACGCTCTTTGCTCAGATTGTCTTCCTCTTTCTTCAGCGCAGTTTCCTCGATCTCCAGCTGCATTACTTTACGGTTCAGCTCATCCAGCTCTGTCGGCATGGAATCAAGTTCTGTCTTGATCAATGCGCACGCCTCATCCACCAGATCGATGGCTTTGTCCGGCAGGAAACGGTCGGAAATATAACGGTTGGACAGTACGGCTGCGGAAACCAGCGCACCATCTGTAATTTTTACGCCATGGAATACTTCGTAACGCTCTTTCAAGCCACGCAAAATGGAAATAGTATCTTCTACGGTCGGCTCGTCTACCATAACCGGCTGGAAACGACGCTCCAGAGCGGCATCTTTTTCGATATATTCACGGTACTCATCCAGTGTAGTAGCACCGATACAATGTAATTCACCTCTTGCCAGCATTGGTTTTAACATGTTGCCGGCATCCATAGCTCCGTCTGTTTTTCCTGCGCCAACGATGGTATGAAGTTCATCGATAAACAGGATGATCTTGCCTTCGCTCTTCTTTACCTCGTCCAATACGGCTTTCAGACGTTCCTCAAATTCGCCTCTGTATTTTGCACCTGCAACCAGTGCTCCCATATCAAGGGCAAATAATTTCTTGTCTTTCAGTCCTTCCGGTACATCACCGCGAACAATACGCTGTGCCAGACCTTCGACAACGGCAGTTTTACCAACACCAGGTTCACCGATCAGAACCGGGTTGTTTTTTGTTTTTCTGGAAAGGATACGAACCACGTTTCGGATCTCGCTGTCACGGCCGATGACCGGATCCAGTTTCTGATCTCTTGCACGCTCTACCATATCGTAACCATATTTTTCCAATGTATCATAAGTAGCTTCCGGATTGTCACTTACGACTCTCTGGTTGCCACGGACGGTGGATAATACCTGAAGGAATCTGTCTCTTGTGATTCCATACTCACGGAAGATTTCTTTGATCGCCGGGTTCGGGTAACGGATCATGCTCAGGAACAGATGCTCTACGGATACATACTCATCGCCCATCTGCTTTGCTTCGTCCTCAGCACTGATCAGCACTTTATTCAGTTGCTGACCGACATAAACCTGTCCGCCGGAAACTTTCACTCTCTTTGCCAGATGATCCTCAGCATTGTTCATGAAATGCTGTTTGTTGATCTCCATTTTCTCGATCAGCATCGGGATCAGACCGTCTTCCTGTCTCATCAGGGCTACCAGCAGATGTTCCTGCTCGATTTCCTGATTGCCATATTCATAAGCTAATTTCTCGCAATCCTGGATTGCCTGCATTGATTTCTGTGTAAATTTCTGGATATTCATAAAAACCCCTCCTTTCCGGGTGTTTCTACTTTTCTTAATTATTATGTTCTACTTGTTGTATAACGCTTTTCCTTGCGTTAAGTATGTTATATCACATGTTATTAGCCACGTCAAGCATTGAGTGCTAATTTATCTTAAAATTTTTCTTCCTTAATTATATAACAATTATATAACGGAAGATAATGAAAGCGGGCACAGATTATTTTGTCTTTCATGCTAACAATCGCATTTCAAGAAAAAATAATCTGCACCCGCTATTTTCGTTACAACCAAAAACCTGATTTTCTGTTTCTAATTTCAATGTTACCACTTCCAAAAGTTTCAATCAGATTCATTTAAAATATTCTCTATCATTTGAAATACTAAATTAGCACCACAAAATAAGTTTTTTCATTACTTCAAAATCTCTGCCAATGTTTCTTTTATTTTTGACGCATCAATTGGTTTCGCAATATGCCCGTTCATTCCGGCTTCAAACGCCTTTTTCCGATCTTCCGCAAAGGCATTCGCCGTCATGGCCACAATTGGAATTCCGGACTTGCCGACATCCGGCAAATGCCGGATGATCGATGCCGCCTTATAGCCGTCCATATTCGGCATCTGAATATCCATCAGGATCAGATCATAAGTTCCTGTCGGTTCTTTTTCCAGTTTATCCACGCAGCAAATGCCATCTTCTACGCGATCTACGGAAAATCCCATTTCCTCCAGCAATAAGATTGCGATTTCTGCATTCAGATCATTGTCTTCTGCCAGAAGAATATGTTTTCCGGAAAATTCCACTTTTTCATTGGCTTCGTTTGATGCTTTTTTCGCGTAATATTCCGGTGGAGCTATTTTATGCGGAATGGTCACTGTAAATTTTGTTCCTTTTCCCAGTTCGCTTTCAACCGTAACAGAGCCATCCATCAGATCTACCAGACTTTTGACAATTGCCATACCAAGTCCTGTTCCTACTACTTTTGCACTGGTCGTATCCCGCTCTCTGGTAAATGAGTCAAACAAATGCGGTAAAAACTCTCTGCTCATTCCAATGCCGTTATCTTCTACCACCGTCCGGATCTTGATATATCCCTCTCTCTCATCGGGCAATTCATCTGTTGTAATCGTTATCGTTCCACCCGGAGGGGTATATTTTACCGCATTACCGATAATATTGGTAAGAACTTCCTGCATCTTTGTTTTGTCACATATAATATCCGGATGCTGCACATTCACATAATGTTCAATCGTCAGATTCTTTTTCTGTGATTCCATTTCAAACACGCTGCAGACACCACTCACAATATTTCCGGTCTCACTGTAATTCTCATCTAATTCCATCTCACCGCTTTCAATCCGCGCCATATCAAGGACATTATTGATAATGGAAAGAAGGACATTGCCCGACTGCTCGATCATCTCCTGATAATGCTGCATTTCCGGATCTGATATATGACCACGCATCAGCTTTGAATATCCTAAAATTGCATTCATCGGTGTACGGATATCATGGGACATGTTGAGCAGAAACCTTGTCTTTGCCGCATTTGCCGCATCTGCTGCAGCCGCTGTTTCTTCCAGTTTTTTCTGCTGGATCAGATCTTTTTCGTTTTGTTTGCGCATCCACCGGTACATAAATATGATGATCAGCACAATTACAAACGCTGCAACCACCGCTGCCTTAAACACAATGTTGTTTATTTTTTCCAGAAACAGATAGGACGATTCCATATCCATTTCAATACAAAGCGCACCAATAATCTCATTCGTTTCAGCATCCCGCACCGGATAACAGGCGGTAAATATATGTCCCCAGGTGGTATCCACGATATCCTGTGAATAAACATTCTCACCCTCTAAAGCCACTTCAATGTATGGAATCATCTCATCCTCAATATAAGTTCCCGGATAGGCAAAATCGTCCGCATCAAGATCCAGTCCATCCACCAGATAGATCAGCTTTCCCTCACTGTTTCGTTTTGCCGTATACAGATATCTGGTAGAATTCAATGTCCGCAATTCGTTCAGTCTCTGCTGAAGCTCCTGATAACGCGGGGTATCCATATCCGCCTTGGTATTGATCTCATCGTAATCCGCCTTATTGAACCGGTCTGATACCAGCGTATGGATTGCATCCGAACATTCGATATCACGTTCCACTGCCGCTTCCAATGTGTTTGTCTTATAATTTTTCTGCAAAATCAATGTATATACTGCCACAAATAAAGCTGCCAGTAAAAATATCAGCACAAACCTTCCCAGATAAACATTTGCATTCTTCTTTTGCTGAGAATTTTCCATACGTCCTCCCTTTCACAATACCTTATCGTAAAATAAAGAAATAACTCCGCAACATGATACCCTATTGTATCATGCCGCAGAGTTAATTTCAAATTTCAATCACGCAATTTCCAGTCATGAAAATATTTCCGTTACAGTTCACGCAAAATGTCATTTATGAAAATATTATGATGTACAACTGTCTTTTTCTAGCCGCGTTTCTTTACAGCATACATTGTAGTTGTCAGAGCACCGCCTGCGATCGCAAGCATTACAAACCACAGAACCATTGCACTGGTATCTGCTGTCTTCGGAGCTTTCGCTGCAGATGTATTATTTGCAGTAGCAGCTGTTGTTTTATTAACCGTCTGATTTGTTTTGTTGGAAGCTGCTGAGCCATTTCCGTTCGTTTTGTTATTGTTTACAGTCTGATTCTTGTTCTGATCTGTATTGGTATTTCCATTGTTATTAGATCCATTGTTATTGCCTGCAGTGGAGTTATTGCCATTGTCAGATCCATTGTTATTAGAACCGTTATTATTGTTATCGGAATTGTTCTGTTTTACAGTGAATACAAATTTTCCTGTAGAACCTGCATAATTTCCAATACCAGTTACAAAAATTGTATACTCACCGGCTTTTACAAACTTCGCACCTGCAAAATCAGCAGTATTGCTATCGCTTCCATATGTATAAGATACGGTATAGTCAACGCCTTCTGTCAGAACGGTATCACCGTCTTTAACTGTCAGAGTCGGTGTCTTGCTCTGTCCGTCATAAATTGCAGAATCAGAATCTGCTGCAACATCAAATGTCATCTGTTTCGGTTCAATTGTGAATGTTTTTGTTGCTGTTCCGTAATACTCACCCATACCTGTTACCGTTACAGTGTAGTCACCAGCATTTACATATTCATCTGCTGCACTTCTCTGTGCCGGCTGTGTATAAGTAACGAAATAATCAACGTCCTCTGTCAAAACTTTTTCTGTATCAGCCGCATCAGTAACTTTAACAACCGGTTTTAAAACTTCTCCGTTGTAAACCTGACTCTCGATATCAACAACATTGATAAGTTTTGTTACCTCAGGAGTTTCAAATTTATCCAATGGTGGCTGAGCGTCAATACCAGTCTTCCAGTACAGTTCTGCAAGTGGATCATTCTCAGTTGCCCCCATCACAGTACCGTCTTCCATATGACGATATTGTCCTGTCACTTTAATGGTTCCTTCTGTTGCTTTTCCAGCTTCTGCTTTGTTTGACTCATTTGCTGTTGCACCCTGTAAAAATGCAGATTTTGTAGCAATGGTACCATTTCCGGTTACAGCGTTTCCGCCATTTCCCCAGAGTACATCACCACCGATTGCTGTTACTTTTCCATTTCCATCAATCGTTGCATTGTCAAGATCGATTGCTACACCGCCCTCTCTGTAAAGCAGTGTCTTTCCGCTTCCGCCGTAAGCTACCAGCTGTGAACCATCTTCCAGATGAAGTGTTCCGTTTGATACGCGTAATGCAGTCTGACCGATCTCATTTCCTGCGTCATCACCTTCGATGTATACGTTTCCTTTGATCGTTACGTTTCCTGTAACAGTTACTACTGGCTCAGACGTTGTACGATCTGTAAGATTTCCATTTGCTAGATAGTTCGCATGAGAATAAATTGCTGCGTTTTCAAGTGTTGCACCATCCTCTAAACGAAGCTGTCCACAGATAGAAGCACCTACTTTAAATTCTTCGTCATAAGCACTATAGTTCATGGAGAATGTTCCGCCATCTTTTACTTCAATGATACCCTGAACAACAGAATCATCTAATGTCAGTTTTCCACCTTTTTCAACAACGATACGAACGCTGCTGAGAATTTCCATATTTGTGATTGTCAGATCACAGCCATCCGGAATGTAAAGTGTCTGAGGAATATTTCCTTTTTCAACTTCTTTCCAGGCAAGATCATAACCAAGGTAACCGTAAGTACCACTTACCTGAGAACCAAACCATGCTTCCAGATCAGCAGGAACACGAACGCTCTCATCTTCTCCGTCTACATTGCTGCCAAAATTGCTAATTGCCCATGGCTCCATGATATCCCATGCATATTTGCCATTTGCATACTGTTTAAAGTTTTCTTTTACCAGCTGATCCGCAAGTTTTTCTTCGCCGGAATATACGTTAAACTGTAAGGTATTACTTGTTGCAGTACGTCCCTGCATATCTGTGATAGATACAGAAACCAGATATTTTCCCGGATCCTTTGGTGTTCCGCTAAGGCTCAGCGCACTGCTGATTGTCATATAAACACCCTGCATTCCGCTGTCACTGTCTGCGCTTGTACCTTTGTCTGTATCCGGTACAATGTTAACTGTGCATTTTTTACCATCCAGATTAATGTTTGACATGTTGTCAAGCTCTTTCCAGTCACTGTCTGTCGGCTCTGTGCCTTTCTTCACCAATGCACCGTAAACGGTTACGTCACTGTTTTTGTTGGAAGAAGAACCACCGGTACTTGCACTTGATACAGTATCATAATTTGTCTGACCTTTGATTGCACTGTCAAATGTGCCTGCGATTTTTACATAAAGCTGATACGGATCGCCCTGTCCGTCATCTTCAACCAGAGATGCTTTTCCGCTTGGATCTACGACAAATTTCATAGTCAGATCTTCGTATCCATCTGCTGTGATTGTGATCACATCTCCACTTTTCAGAACAGCTGCATCATCGCTGGAACTGAAATTTGTCTCAGCAAACAGCAGTTTATTATCAGATGTATTTTGGTAATACTGACCACCATATATGAAACTTGCATAGCTTGCTTTTTTCCAGGTTTCACCATTTACTTTTACTTCTGTAATATCTTCTACATATCCATCTGCATTTGCAAAAGATACATTCCAGTTTCTATTGAAACTATCAAGAGAAATACTTACCTGATCAAGATTAATCTTGATTGGAGCTGCTTTCTTAAATATAGCTGTTACAGTTACATTTTCAGCCGGCATGGTAAAAGTATATTCGTTATCGGATTTTTTTGTTGTATCAACAGTTGTTCCTCTCTCACCTTTTACGGTAAGTGTATCCAGCTCATAATGTTTGTTCGGTGTAGTTGTTACTGTAACAGTATCACCAGCTTTCAGACTACTTGTTTTGTCTAAAGTAACTTTGCCGTTTTCAGCTGAATCTGCTGTTGCGGAATAAGTTTTCTCAGCTGGAGTAGAGTCTTTTACTACTGTTGCTGTGTAAACATCACTATAAGATACTGTCGTTTTTGTAATCTCTACAGTAAGATCTTTGTATCCATTTGCTGTAAATTTTACTGTTAATGGGTATGATACATTATCAGCATTTGCAATTCTGAATGCTGTATAGCTGCCATATGCTCCCGTCACACTTCCAATATCCCAGATTCCAGTATCACTGCCAAATGAACTAATTGTTTTATTTTTGTATACGGTATCATTTACAGTTACACTGTCGATTGCATTCATCCATGTGGTATCCTCAAATTCAAGATTGAGAATCTCAGTCCACAATCCACTTTTTATGCAGGATTTCACCTCTGTCGGTGCATCCTTGCTTCCACTTCTCGTTGTCCCCTCTGCCGCCATCGCCGGTGTAACCACCATAGACAGCATCAATAATACTGACAGGAACAGCGATGCCATTTTCTTCCAAGTCTTTTTCATTTGCTCCTCCTTTTTTCCTAATCTTTGTTCCTCTTAGTTAACATTAGTTCTTTTAAGCTAACACCATGAAATACTATCAAACTCATGGTAGTTGTGTCAACCCAAAATATTCCATTTTTTCGTCGTTGAAAAATCTTTATCAAAAGTCAAAAAAAGAGACAGGCACTTTTCATTAAAAAGCACTTGTCTCTCATTTTTATGCGTAAAGCGGACATTCGCAATCCGCTTTCACTACTTGCTCATGAACGCAGTCACTTTGTACACTCAAAATGGGGAATATTTATTCTGCGTTCACATCCTTAATTACATAAATTCAGTTTTTCATTGCATCAGCATGCTTTCGCAAACTCTTTTAATTTTTCCTTTGCGGTCTCATTCAGGTTCTTCGGTACCTGAATCTGAACTACTGCATACTCATCTCCATGCACAGATCTGTCTTTCATTGACACAATACCTTTGCCTTTCAAACGGATCTTGCTGCCGGACTGTGTACCCGGACGGATCTTGCAGATCACATTGCCATTCAGCGTCGGCACTACAGCTTCGCCGCCCAAAACAGCTGTCGTAAACGGAATCGAAATGTTTGTATACACATCCATTCCTTTTCGTTCAAATCCGGCTCTGTCTCCTACTTTTACTTTCAACAGGAGATCTCCGGCTTCTCCACCGCTGAATCCCGGATTTCCTTTTCCTTTCAGACGTACCGTTTTACCGGTATCGATTCCTGCCGGAATTGTTACTTTCAACGACTGAACCTGACCATTTTCGTCTTTCAGATGAATCATTTTCTCACAACCAAATGCCGCATCATCAAAACTTACGGTTACATCGGCATGGATGTCGCTGCCTTTCTGACGGAACTGACCACCATGGAAGCCGCCTCCCTGACCAAATCCGCCAAAGTGACTGCCCTGTCCGAAGCCATCTGCACCGGAACCATTGCTGTAGTACTGGTGGAAGCCGCCATTTCCATCGCTGTGGAAACTGTAGCTTCTGTGTCCTCCGGATGAACCGCCATGGAACATATCTCCAAAGATATCTCCGAAAATATCTCCCATATCCTGTCCGTTAAAATGGAATTCCTGATAACCGCCATTCTGTGCGCCGCCTGCATTGCCATATCCGTAAGCGCCACCTTCCGGCATGCTTCCGTCAAAAGCCGCATGACCGAACTGATCATACAGTTTTCTCTTTTCCGGATCACTTAAGATTGAATACGCTTCCGTTACCTCCTTAAATTTCTGTTCTGCAGTCGGATCACCGGCATTTGTATCCGGATGATATTTTTTTGCAAGTTTTCGATATGCTTTCTTTATTGCTGTGGCATCTGCATTTTTTGCAACGCCAAGTAATTCATAATAATCCTGTTTTGCTGCCATACAAATCACCATCCATTTCTGTTATTTACTATGTATGATCCAGTAGATTTCTGCTTCTATTTTTCTTTATCGTTCATTATTCTGTGAACTTTCTTGTAAAATTTTCCATATAAAATAGAAACTCTCATTGGATATAATAATTCCCCGGGAAACTCCCGGGGAAACATCGTTATCTGAATCATTCTCTACCGGTTTTCCCGGTTTTATTTGTTCTATCTGTAATATAACATTAGTGTCGTTGTATGTCAACAAGTTTTTTATTTATTTTCGCTTCCAATTCAGCAGCAATGCAGAATTGATAATAACCAGCACCGATCCGGCATTATGTACCAGCGCACCTGCAACCGGATTTAAGATACCAAGGATTGCCAGTGTAATCGCAAGAAAGTTTAATCCCATGGAAAAACTCATATTGCACTTGATCGTGATCATCATTCGTTTGGATCATGCTACCAGATGTGGCAATTCTTTGACTTCATCATCCACCAGCGCAATATCCGCTGCATCCACTGCAATGTCACTTCCAACACCACCCATGGCAATTCCGACATCTGCACGTTTCAGGGCAGGCGAATCATTGACGCCATCACCAATCATGCAGACTTTATGGTACATCCCTGCTGTAAATACTCCTTTGCCTCCGCGCACATTGTCATAAGTGCAATTTCTTCCACACCGGATTCCTGCATCAGTTCTTCATTTCCTGCCAAGAGCATTTTTCCGTTGATCACTGCGCTGACACCGCGTCCCGGAAGCATTTCAAACGTTTCTGCTGCCGGCAGATTTTTCTGACAGGACTCTTTGTAACAACTTACTACTGCTTTTCCCAATGGATGCTCTGACCAGAAAACCGTGCTTTGTTGCATTTCCAATCGCTGCCATGATTGCCGTCGGTGTCGCAAGTACCAGCGCACACGGACAAAATACAACCAGAATCGTTACCGTACGGATCAGTTCTCCTGAAATGATACAAATAAATGTTGCTACGGAAAGTGCGATCACCACGATCCAGGTTGCCCATCGGTCTGCGATACCCACAATTTTGGTTTTTCCTGCATCTGCGGACTGTACCAGTTGGATCATTCGCTGAATGGAACTGTCTTTTCCAACTTTCGTCGCCTGCTTCCAGAATAATCGGCACACCACATAAAATAATGGAAATCCATGCCAGATCAAATGGCAATGGAGATACGTGAAAAATGCTGAGCAACAGTGCGATTCCACCGATGACCAGCAACGTAATATCTTTTTTAATGCCGCCTAATTCCAGAAATTCTTCTAATTTCTTCATTGCTTTTTTCATTTTTATATCCATTCCTTTCGCGCTGCTCAAGGCACAAAACGTCATGAAAAAAAC
>NZ_QULX01000006.1:202043-203570 GCF_003481835.1 Roseburia sp. OM02-15 | reverse complement strand
TAGCCCGCACAGAGGCGGGCATAGCAAATAAACGATAAGTTTTTAGAAGATATAAAAACCTTCAGCACCGGGAAAATCTTCATCAAACACATCGTCTTCGTTTAAAAAGTAATCCATATCAAGCAAATCATCCTCACTCATGTGACGGATGTCATCAGCGGTCATGCCTTCTGGTGGATTTTTTATATATTTATTTCTGATTTCATCTGAATGTTTTGACATAGTTTTGTACCTCCGATCTTTAAATTATTCTATCACAGACGGAGAAACATGAACAGTGGTCAGGCAGATGAGTGTGCATGAAATCTGTGCATTGTCCTTTCGTACATTTCATTCAGAGAAATATGCTGATGATTATAATAAAGGTCAAGAAAAGTCATGGTCTCACCGCAGCATGGACATTTAAGAGGATCATATCCGAAGGAATGTAAAATACAGTCGCGCCAGCGGTTGAAGGAAAGAAATATCTTTCGTTTTTCTTTTGCAATGGCAAGATTTAGTTTGGAATCATTTTTATGATTTCCAGCATATAGACCATAGTATCGGATCTGCTTGAAATGTTTTTCAGGGATGTGTTGGATCAACCGCTGAATGAATTGCATAACAGGAACAGATTCGGTAATAAGCCGGTTGTCTTCGTGCCGGTTATAGTGAAAGGTGACAGTTTCACCATCGTAATGATCTATACGTGAGGTTGCGATGACTGGACGACCAAGATAACGGCCAATGTATTTGGTGACGATTTTAGGGTTGCATTTGTTTGGTTTGGCATAGACATAGAAGCCATGTTTGTGTTCCTGGTAACAACGCGCTTTCACTTTCTTGAAGGAAACACCAAGTTCCTTTTCCATAAGATCAAGAAGTGCGGTACGAAATGCATTACGAAGAAAGGTATAGTTGAAATGCTTTTTGGAGCGCCAGAGACTGGAGTTGCCAATACCACCTTCAGAGACAAGACAATGGATGTGAGGATTCCATTTTAAGTCACGACCAAAAGTGTGGAGAACAAGAATAAATCCGGGTGTAAAACATTCAGACTTATTATCTTTATAGAAAGCCCGGAAAATAACACTTTGAACAGCATCAAAAAGAAGACCGAGGAGTTTTCGGTTTTCTAAAAAGAAATGTCTGAGTTCAGAATCAATGGTGAAAACACAGTGCCGGTGTTGTGCATTGATTATCTTAAAAGACATAGAGGTAGTGCGGTCAATGGAGTACTTGGTTCCACAGATAGGACAGAAACGACTATGGCATCGGAAAGGAACGAATTTGAAAGTACCACATTTAGAACAACCATACATTGCACCACCAAAAGAAGGATCACCGCAATTAATCATGCGGTCAACATTTTCGATGACGGATTTGCGTGGATGTAAAATATAAAGCATTTCTTCATAATGGTCTTTGAAAATATCCTGTAATACATTACTCATGAGACTATTATGAATGATTATTAATAAAAAAGAAACCCCTTACCCCTCATGAGTGAGGGGCAGGGGAGTTGAAGTGTCGAAGACACTTTTTTAT